>CALDLG010000053.1 GCA_937910785.1 uncultured Lachnospiraceae bacterium
GTGGACAGTATTCTGGAGTTCTGGCTGACGGCCGGCCGGTTTACGAAGGAACTGGAAGATGCGTTGAAAGAATATTTAAATATTAAACACGTTGCGCTCGTAAATTCAGGTTCATCAGCGAATCTGATTGCATTTCAGGCTTTGACGTCTCCTTTAATCGAGGAATCGAGAAGAATCAGGAAAGGCGATGAGGTGATTACGGTAGCGGCGGCATTTCCGACAACCATCACGCCGATCGTACAGTTTGGCGCGGTGCCTGTATTTCTGGATATCCGTATTCCGAACTACAATATGGATGTGACCCATCTGGAAGAAGCGCTGACGGAGAAGACGAAGGCCGTATTTATCGCGCATACGCTGGGAAATCCTTTTAATCTGAAAGAAATCAAAGCTTTCTGTGAAAAGCATAATCTGTGGCTGATCGAAGATAATTGTGATGCGCTTGGCGCGGAATATACGATTGACGGAGTGACGAAGAAGACCGGAACCTGGGGAGATATCGGAACCTCCAGTTTTTATCCGGCACATCATATGACGATGGGAGAAGGCGGCGCGGTTTATACGGATAACCCGATTCTGTATCGCGCCATGCTGTCTTTCCGTGACTGGGGCAGGGACTGCCATTGCCTTGGGGGACACGATAATATGTGCGGACACCGCTATGACGGCGATTATGGTGAACTGCCGCATGGATACGATCATAAATATGTATACAGTCATCTCGGCTATAATCTGAAGATTACGGATATTCAGGCGGCGATTGCGTGCGCACAGATTAAGAAGCTTCCTTATTTCGTAAAGAGAAGACAGGAAAATGCGGCATATCTTTACAAAAAGCTTGAAGATTTACAGGATAAGCTCTATCTGCCGGATGTGGATGAAGGCGCTTCGGCCAGCTGGTTTGGATTCCCGATTACGGTAAAAAAGGCGGAAGACAGGGACCGCATCGTGCAGGCTCTGGAGAAAAACAAGGTCCAGACCCGTATGCTGTTCTCCGGCAATATGATCAAGCACCCCTGTTTTGATGAAATGAGAGCGTCCGGGGAGGGGTATCGTATCGTAGGTGATCTGACAGATTCGGATCGTACGCTGTTTGAAACATTTTGGATCGGGGTTTATCCGGGTATGACCAATGAAATGTTGGATTTTATGGCGGAAACCATACGAAGAAGCCTGTAAAAAGAGGCCGCTGCCAGAAAATCATAAAGGAAATAAGAGCGAAAGCGGAAATCAGAAAAAAGATTACGAGAGGAGCAGATAAATGTCAATTAAAACAGAAGATATGAATTATATCGAATCTCATCTTTCCGATGCGGAGAAGAAGAAACTCGACGGGGCAACCGTCCTGCTGACCGGATGTGGCGGATTTCTCGGATATTATTTTATGAATTTCTTCCGGAGCAAAAAGGATGTGCTGGGTATCAGAAAGATTATCGGTCTGGATAATTTCATGCTGGGTAAACCGGAATGGATTGTGGAGATGGAAGCTGATCCGGGATTCGTAATCAGAAAATTTGATATTATTACGGATAGTATTTCCGATATTCCGGAGGCGGAAGAAGCGGATTATATCATTCATATGGCGTCGATTGCATCTCCAACCTTTTACCGGAAATATCCGATTGAGACGCTGGATGCCAATGTCTGGGGGCTGCGTTCTTTGCTGGAATTTTATAAAGAGAAGAATATAAGAGGCTTTCTTTTCTTTTCCAGCTCGGAGCTGTATGGAGATCCCGACGCTGCTCATGTTCCGACTTCCGAAGAATACAGAGGCTATGTGTCCGCCACTGGACCGAGAGCCTGCTATGATGAGGCCAAGCGGTTCGGAGAGACGATGTGTATGCTGTTTGCGAAGCGGTATGACCTGCCGATCGGTGTCGCAAGACCTTTCAATAACTATGGACCGGGCATGCGGATTACGGACAAGAGAGTGCCGGCGGACTTCGCCAAAGCCGTTTATGAGGGAGAGGATATTGTCATTCTTTCCAGCGGAAGCCCTACCAGGACCTTCTGTTATATTGCGGATGCGATTGTCGGATATCTGAAAGTCATGCTTTACGGTCAATACGATTATTTTAATATCGGCATAGACAAGCCGGAGATTTCGATTACAAGGCTGGCGGATATCTATGTGGAAGCCGGAAAAGAGATATTTGGCTATCAGGGCAAGGCCTGCTACAAAGTGTCAGAGGATAAAGATTACCTGACCAATAATCCGGAAAGACGCTGTCCGGTCATCGACAAGGCGCGGCAGAAACTGGATTATGCGCCCTCTGTTTCGGTGGAAGACGGCGTGCGCAGATTTTTGCAGTTTATCAAAGAGAGTGACAGAGGAGAATTCGTATGGTAGTAACAGTATTTGGCCTCGGATTTGTCGGATTGACGACTGCGGTAGGCTTTGCGGAAAAAGGAATTACGGTGTACGGTCTGGATGTGGACAGACAGCGGATGAGCGTTCTGAAGGAAGGAAAACTTCCGTTTCATGAGCCGGGACTGGATGAAGCGCTGGTACGAAATCTGGGAAAGAATTTTCATCTGACGGAGGATGCGGAGGCTGCCGTTGCGGCAAGCGACTGCATATATTACTGCGTCGGGACGCCCTACGGTGAGGGCGGTGAAGCGGATCTTACTTACCTTTATGGGGCGATTGATACGACCCTTGCGGCATGTAGGGATGACAAATACAGGGTTTTGGTTACGAAGTCCACGATTCCGCCCTCTACGACATCGGAAAAGATTATTCCATATATCGAGGCGAAAGGATATGCGGTGGGAAAAGGGCTTGGCGTGGCCAACAATCCGGAGTTTCTGCGGGAAGGTACCTGCTGGGATGACTTTATGCATGCGGACCGAATCGTCCTCGGTGTCAGCGATGAGCGTACGGCACAGATTTTACAGGAACTATATGCCGGTTTCGATATTCCGAAATTCTGTGTATCCCTGAATACAGGCGAGTTCATCAAATATCTGTCCAATACGCTGCTTGCGACCCTGATCAGTTATTCGAATGAAATGGCACAGCTGGCAGATACGATTGGCGGGATCGATGTGGCGCAGGCTTTTCGGATACTGCATATGGATAAGCGCTGGGGCGGCTGTAACATGTCATCTTATGTATATCCGGGATGCGGATATGGCGGTTACTGTCTGCCCAAGGATACCAATGCAATCTATGCGCTCGGAAAGCAGAAGGGCTTCGATGCGCAGATTCTGAGCAATGTGATTACCGTAAACGATGCGCGTCCCGGCTATATGGCGGCGCGGGTGGAAGAAAATGTCGGAAAGAACAGTTGTATCGGCGTTCTGGGACTTTCCTTTAAGCCGGAGTCCGATGACGTGAGGGATACACCGGCGGCTAAGGTGATTTCCCGGCTGTTGGCGGATGGATATACGAATATCGTTGCCTATGATCCACTGGCAATGGATGAATTTGAGAAGCATTATCAGTTGAAGATCGCTTATGCGGCGTCATCGGCGGAGGTGCTGGAGCAGGCGGATGAGATCGTCGTTCTCACAGCATGG
>CALDLG010000054.1 GCA_937910785.1 uncultured Lachnospiraceae bacterium
GCCGCCAGTGCTTAGCGAGGTTTTTTCGAGCTTAGCATCTGCTGCGGACTTTCACAAAACGAAAACGTCCTTCACCGGAACTGACCCCGCCGGGCAGATCGCGGTATGCAGGGCTCGTTCCTGGCGGAGGCCCTTGAAAGCCGCCAGTGCTTAGCGAGGTTTTTTCGAGCTTAGCATCTGCTGCGGACTTTCACAAAACGAAAACGTCCTTCACCGGAACTGACCCCGCCGGGCAGATCGCGGTATGCAGGGCTCGTTCCTGGCGGAGGCCCTTGAAAGCCGCCAGTGCTTAGCGAGGTTTTTTCGAGCTTAGCATCTGCTGCGGACTTTCACGGAGCGAAAGCGTGCCTCCAAAGGAACGAGCCCTGCATGCCGCGATCTGTCCGGCCAAACCACCTACCGCAGCAATTCCATCAGTTCCTCTCTCGTAAAGCTGCCGCTTCCCACGCCCTCTCCTCCAAGCACCTGTTCCGCCAGCTCCTTCTTTTTTTCCTGAAGCTTCATAATGTTATCTTCTATCGTTCCTTTTACAATCAATTTATATACATTGACGACATTTCTCTGTCCGATCCGGTGGGCGCGGTCCGTCGCCTGATTCTGTACGGCCAGATTCCACCATGGATCGTAGTGAATAACGATATCCGCCGCAGTCAGATTCAATCCGGTTCCGCCCGCTTTCAGGGAAATGCAGAATACCGGCGTATCGTCGCGGTTGAACTGCTCTACCATCTGAATTCGTTTTTCCTTCGGCGTACTCCCTGTCAACAGATAATAAGCGATGCCCTCCTCTTCCAGCTTCTCCCGAATCAGATCTAACATCGACGTAAACTGGGAAAACAGCAGCAGTTTATGACCGCCGGTTATCGCGTTGCGGATCAGGTCCATGCACATCTCCATTTTAGCCGAACTCCCCTGATAATCTTCAAAAAGCAGCTCCGGGTCACAGCACAGCTGACGAAGCTTCGTCAGTTCCGCCAAAATCCGGATTTTGGAAGCCTGAAATTCTTCCTCATCCGTTTTGTCAAGCATCATCCGCATCCGCTGTACATGGGCATCATACAGCGCCTTCTGCTCTCCCTCCAGTCCTGCGTACACGGTTTCCTCCAATTTGTCCGGCAGGTCCGTCAGAACATCCCTTTTCAGCCGTCGAAGCACGAAGGGGGCAATCATTTTCCGCAGCTTCCGCATGGCCTCCTCGTCCTGATTCTGCACGACCGGAATCTCGATGCTCTCCCGAAACCGCTGATAAGCAAAAAGAAATCCCGGCATCAGATAATCGAAAATGCTCCATAGCTCGCTTAAACGGTTCTCCACCGGCGTACCGGTAAGCGCCAGTTTAAACCCGGCCTCTATTTCCCTGACGGCCCTGGATGCCTGCGTGTTATGATTTTTGATATACTGGGCCTCATCAATAACCTGACAATAAAAAGACAGTCCCAGGTAACAGTCGATATCCCTTTTCAACAGATCATATGAAGTCAGCAGGATATCGCGGTTTCCGGCCCTGCGTATCATGTCTTCCCGCTCTTTGGCCGCTCCCGTCACCACCTTGACGGATAAAACCGGCGCAAACCGCTCAATCTCGCTTCTCCAGTTAAAAACAAGCGAAGCCGGCGCCACGATGAGACAGCGCTTGTTTTCGTCCGGCTCCGCATCGATGAATTCCGACAGCAGAAAGGCGATCACCTGCAGAGTCTTGCCAAGCCCCATATCATCCGCCAGAATCCCGCCAAACCCGTTATGCTTTAATGTTTTAATCCAGAGAAAGCCCTTTTTCTGGTATTCCCGCATAACCTCCTCCAGACTGGCAGGCACCTCGAAATCATTGTCCTCCACTGTCGTCATACTCCGCACCAATTGACGAAATCCCTTGTCCCGGAATGTATCCGTACTCTGATACGCCTCCAGTTCTTCATCCAGATACAACGCCCGGTATCCCGGCAGTGTAATCCGTTCCTGCCGCAGCTGTCTGTCCGTAATGCCAAGCTCATTTTTCAGGCGCGCCAGCGCCTCCAGCTCTCCGTCCCCCATATTCACAAAGCTGCCGTTTTTCAAACGGTAATATTTCTTTTTCCTGTCATATCTGGATAAAATTTCGATGAGCTGATCCATCGGCATGTCTTCCGTACTCATGGAAAACTCCAGCAAATCTCCCGCCAGAGAAACACCGACGGATACTTTCGGCGCGGAGGATACCCGGATTTTTTTCAGCGCATCCGAAATATAAACTTCTCCAAGCTCCTGCATGACCGCAATACCTTCCGTCAGAAGTTCATACAGCATATCCTCATCTCCGGAAAGAGCCATCATGCCGCCCGCCTCATCATAGGCATTAAAATAAGAAGATACCGTCTGTCCGGCTTCCATCTCCCGAAAGACGTCTCCCGAATCCCGGACCATATCTTCCTTTTTCCCAAAAATATTGTGTTTTTGCCCTCCGTAAACCGCAAACAGCTTACAGGTGATGAAATCCTTCTGCGGCGCGTCCAGATAAATTTCAAAGGAAACCGGCGCCTGCGGATAATCCGCCTCGTCAAAGTTCACCTTTTCACATATATAATACCGTTCCAGCAACGGTAAAAGCTGACTGCAGAAAACCGGCACATCAGCCTTCTGAACGAAGACCGTTCCGCCCGGCTCCTGCTCGATACAGCGCATAAAATCCTGAACTGGCGCAAGCTCCTCCACTTTTTCCCTGTAAATCACAGGATCCGCCAAAGAATAACGGTATTCCGCTCCTTCCAATGCGTCCATTCTGCCGGACTTTACCTCTATGCCGTCTTTTACACCGGTCAGAGTCAGACGCCTCCCCGGACTTTCTCTCACCACATGCCATTCCCGCTCTCCATTTCCGAAAAAATTGGCCGAAAAACACCGTTCTCCGGCCGCCTCCAGAAACGCGTCCAATTCCCGGCCATCCAGTTCCATTGTCCGGACCTTCTGATAGGTCAAAACCGGGGGAAAACTGAAACCGGCATACGTTCGAAACCGCTCTTCATTGCAGTCTGTCCAGTGCAGAATGAAATCCACAAATTTCAGGGAATCCGCTTCAAAAGCCGCCCGCATATGCGGAAACTGCAGATTTTTTCCGTAAGCGTATTCCGCCCTGTTCCTCATATTCTTCCGAAATTCAAAAACATCCTTTAATACATACATCTGTGCGATACCGATGCGGAATTCCACCGTCGCGGACTCCAAACACTCCAGATAAGGCTCCAGCCGAACTTTTCCACAGATTTCCCGACAGGTCAGGGGAAATGTCCGTTCCATAAACTGCTTCATCAGAAGACTCTTCATGGCCGGCGTCGTTTCCGGCTTCGCAGGAAGCGCCGGAATCCTTTCTTCTTTACGCACCGTGCCCTGTTTTAAGAACAACATGGGATGCAGTTTCTCATAATCCGTAAAATACAGAAGTACCGCCACACAATGCTTGCACAGCCTGTCATAATTATAAAAAGCCGGACATTCGCAATAGCTTTCCACAAGTTCGTCCATTCCGCTGTCATAGGAAAGTTCAACCTCGTATATATGCCGCCCGCTTCCGATCACACGCGCCGTAATCAACCAGAAACCGTCCTCCGTTTCCGTTACCTGAAACTCCCTGACCCTGCGCTCATGATAGATTTCAATTCCCCGCGAAAAAAAGCTATTTCCGGCCATCATTCTGATATCTTCTTTTGTCAGCATTGTCCGCTCCCTTATCTTTCAGAAAAAAATTATCATTTTTTTAATTTTTTTCATATTGAATGAATAAACCTCCGAAACCGGGTAATAATGATATTAGTCAAAAGATAAGGAAATACTTATCCTCCCCTAAAAGGAAGCCCCCAGGACTGCGAAAGCGCGGTTCCGGGGGCTTTCGACTGTTTGAGCTTCTCCGGCAAACCGGACATTCCCGAAGACCATCGATTACCTGCGGCTACAGACACCGGATGTTCTCAAGCGTTATACCCTCACAGTCCTTTAAGGAAAACTGCTGTTCCGGATTTCCGTCCCTTCCGGCGATCGTAATATTCCGAAAGACGATATTCTTCGCGGCATAACCGGGCACGTCGAAACCATGAACGGTAACCGCCGTATCGTGCGACCAGGTTCTGTCAACTTCCAGAATCTCCCCGCCAATCTCCAGATTTTCATACAGGCAGTTTTCGAAAACCGGCGGCGTGTCGGCCGGAATCCCGTCATCATTATAGCCTACGGAGTGAAGCATAATCTTCGAGGTTTTGCAGTCTCTGATCTGCACATCCCTCACATAACCGCCTCGTTTCTTCGTTCCCTTGATTTCGATTCCGCACAGAGAGCTTTTTACATCGCAGTCCCAGATCCGGATATCCTCGATACCGCCCGAAATTTCACTGCCGATAATGATGCCATGCCCGAAAGAACTGACGCAGTCAAATACCCGGATATGACTGCTCGGCCGGTTAATCAGATTTCCCTCCGGATTTTTTCCGGATTTAATGGCGACGCAGTCATCTTCCGTAAAAAAAGTACATCCAAAAATCGTGCAGTTCGTGGAAGAGTCCGGATCCCAGCCGTCTCCGTTCCAGACGCCCTCCGAATAAAACGTACAGTCATGAGTCACGATCCGATCGGAATAAATCATATGCACGTTCCAGCTCGCGCCATTTTTCAGCGTAACGCCGGAAATGACAACATTCTGTGAATTGCTGATGTTGATCAGCCTCGGCCGCACTCTGCCGGGTATGGTATCCTTCGATTCACATTCTTTTATTTTATCGCCAAGCGATGCCAGATATTCGCTGAGCCGTTCCCGTTCCGTCACAATCACGCGTTTGGCTAACGTCACGCCGCCGCTGGCAATCGTTCCCCGTCCCCTGATCACGACATTCCGGCAGTTATAGCCGCTTTCATGATCCAGCTCTCCCATATTCAGAAGACTGCTGTAACACTCCATCTCCGTGCCCTCGAAACGGCTCTTAATCCGCGGCAGATAGTCCTCCGGTCTGTCCGTTCCCTGTAAAACGGCATTTTTTTCCAGATACAGTTCCATATCGCTGTGCAGACGAAGTGTGCCCGTCATGAAAACACCTTCCGGAAAATAAACCGCATCCGTTTCCGTACAGTCATCGATCGCACGCTGGATGATTTCCGTATTCATAGTCCGGCCGTCTCCTTTGGCAAAATAAGGCGCTTTCGTAACATCGAGCCTTCTTTTAACCTTCTGTGTCTTTACGGTTACCGTTTCCGATGCCGCACAGCTTTGTTCCCCTCCGGTAAAAAGTCTGACTTCCACCGTATATTCCGTTTCCGGAGCCAGACCCTCCAGTGTATAATGCGTCCGGTCCGTTTCACCCGCTTCCGCTCCGTCCAAAATGATTCGATAAACAAATTTTTCCGGCAGATTCCGCGGTTTCTCCCAGTAAAATGTTACGGAATCGCCTGTCACAATCTGCTGCATACAGCTCAGTTCTGTTATCATACCGCTCATAGATCGTATCCCTGTCCCTTTCCCTTTCTTCTTTCACCGTTTCCGGCCTGTAAAGGAAGGGCGTAAGCCATCTACCGTAGACCTACGCCCTGCTTTTCATTCATCATTCAGTTATTCTTTACTTTATGCAGGCCCTGACGGAGTCCTTTTGTTTCTCCGGCCGTATGACGGGCCGGTGTTCGATCCTGATTCAGTATACCATAACTGCCTTACAAAGTCCATGACATTCTAACGTTCTTTCATGCTGTGTTCCTGTTCCATTATGCAGTCTTCCCCATGCCGCCCGCTTCATCATTTCCAAAGCAGATAAAGCAAAAGAGCCTCGCGGCGTTTATCTGTCTGCGGCCTTGTTAAGCCTGTCAATTTCCGCTCCCGTAACCTCCGCTTTTTTCCCTGCCTCCAAAATCTCCGCATCCGAACGGTCTCTCTGAAGATCGGAAGGTTCCGAAATCCTGACACTCATAACCGATTCCATATTTCCGATATGTTTCGTTATCATCAGCGTTTTGGAACCGTCGGGATTCGTAATGATATCCGACTCGCTTTTCCCTTCCTGTTCCTTATTGGGTGCCCCGACCTTCCGCAGGTTCCCTTCCCAATACCCGAAAGGCGCATTGAAATCCGGCAGGCCTTTTTTCTTTTTTTCCTTCATAAAGTCCTGATACATCTTCATACCGTATTGATAGTACGCGGCAAGCTTCTTTTGTCCAAGCGTATTCATATCCCGTATCGATTTCTGAAACAGCTCGATAAAATTGGCTCTGTCATATAATCCTATGTTCCCCATGGACGGATCTTTGGGAAGCGACGACAGACCGCCGTTTTTATCCACCCCCAGATATGCTTCCAGCGCATGCATCTCCACAACGGTCGCACAGCGGGGATTGATATCATTGATATGAATGGTCTGTTCAAACTCCCTCCCGTTCTCATCAACGCCTCTGGCAACGACCGTCGGGTCCTGCTCCGTAGAATCTTCCGCATACTTGATATAAAAAGACAGCCCGGAACCGTATCCTCCCGAATAAAGCATGTCATCCGTTTTCATATAAACTTTGTATTCCCGCGGCCTTCCTCCTGCCGCCGCTCCCATCTGCTGCATAAACTGATTTGAAGAAGCCTTCGAACTCTTCCTTTCCGCCCACATATCCGCCGTATACTGATTCGATCCGATTCCTCCAATCGCCATTACCATTTCCCTTCCTTTCCAAACTTCGTAATGCTCCTCACACACGAATCACTCATACCTCTCTAACCTTTTCAGGAATTCCAGACAGAACTTCTTCTCCCGCTCCTGATTCTGCCGTTTTTCCGGCGACCGGACATGTCCCGGCAGCGGTTTCGCAAGATCTTCTAATGCGCGCTGCACCGCCTGTCTGGCCGACTGTACGGAATTGCCAAGCATATCCGTTACGTTCTCACCTCGCTGCCATCTGACACATCGTTGTACCATCATCTGCGAGATATGTGTTAATTTCCCATTTCGGGAAACGCCCATACCGTCCACACCGACCGCCTCTGCGGCCTCCAGCCACGCGTTTTTGACTGCTTCCGGAGCGTTTGGAGCAATTTCCCCAAAAGACCGTTCCCAGTATTTTCCGGCAGCATCTTCCGTCTCTTCCATCTCTTTATCCACTGCCTGACTGTCTGCAAACAAAAGCGCGATCTGTTCTTCCGAGACCGGCCGCCCCGTTTCCCCGCTTTCCGGAACCGCATGGCTTCCGCCCAACCCCGGCACACAGGCATTTTCCTCCTTACCGGGAGCCGAACGCCGTTCCATTTCCTCCACGAATTCATAATAAGAATAAGTTTCCGCTTCTCCGACAAATTTAAACTTCGCGGTGCTCCAGCCGGGACAGGAGCCTTTTATCAGATCCTCCATTGTCTTTTTCCGGTTCTGATTTGCCTCGATCTCACGATCGAGCCATTGCATCATTTCATCTCCGGTCATCACAGTCCCAATGTCGGACTCGCGGGCACCGCCTTCTTTCTTCTCTTCCCTGGCAAACCGCCATGCTCCGTCCGGCGCCGTAAATACATACGCTCCAAATGAAGTCTCCGGCATCCCCATTTTATAAATACGCAATCTGACTCCCCCTTATTTCACAGATTTTTATACTGGAACATTTTTAACAGAATATTGGCTTTATAACCGGAATAGATCTGCATGGCCAGCGCATCGATTTCCGAAGGCGGTATCTGTTCCGCTTCCGGCGGCAGCGCCGCCAGCTCCGCATAGTATCTGGAAACCGCCAGCCTCTTCGACAAAGCTTTCTTCTCATCCAGTTCCTGATACAGCGCAAGCAGAGCTTTCCTTCGTTTTCTCCGGCGTTCCCAGAAGCTGTCCCTGACCTTTTTGCGATATTCTCTTTCCTGCTCTTCCCTCCTGCGGCAGGGCGGCCGCCAGCTTTCTATACGGCATTCGTCCCTGGAAGCGCCAAAATGAAAAATCACGAATTTTCCTTCATGCGGACAACCAAAGGGATCATATGCCTGAAAATTCTTTCGCAGGCAGTCCAGTACCCAGGCTTCATATTCCGGGTCATTCTTCATCGCCTCGAAGCCTTCTTCGGTGATATATACCGCAGTCTGGTCCTTCATGTTCCAGGGGTGTACAGGCAGGGACGAGATTTTATCATAGAGATACAGCTTATACTCCGCCATGGACATTGCTTCTCTTTCCGCTTCCGAAAGGCCGCCGGGGTCCTGCACCATTTCGCTTGAAGATGTTTGTGCGCTTTTTTCCCGGAATCTGTCCAGAAAACCTGTAGCATCCGCGGATCTGCCCGGTGTCTTTGCCTGTTCCATCGCAGCCATGTCCCGGCAGATTTTTGTCATGTAATTAAAATTCATCGAATTGCTGATAAGAATCCCCGCCTTCCGCATATACTTCTTTACAGATAATACGAATGGCGGGGAAGAGAAGTTTCAGACAGAAACAATTATTTTCTTCCGATCTGATATGCCGAGCGCAGAGAAAAATGCTCTGCGTCTCCTTCCAGAATTTCCACACGTTTTTCGCCGGCGTTCATATCGAAATAGTTATCCGAAAGCCTTACATCGCCTTCCACTCCCTGAATTTCCACGCTCTTCGCATAAGCTGCCGCGGATATCACAAGCAGGCTTCCCTCCCGGCGATAAGATAATTCCGGATTGCGGAATTCAAAATGCTTGGGTGCCGTAAACAGACAGAAATTCTCTGAAACAGTCCTTCCATCCGCCTCGAAAGCGCAGTGTAAATAAATCCCGAGCTCATTATAGTCCGTAAAATCCATTTTTTCCAGCCAGACGCCGCTCAGAGGCTCCACCGAAACCTCTTTTTTACCGGATAATAATATCTGACTGTCCGGAGCACGCAGCTCCCAGATTGCGATTCCTTCCACCCGCTCCATCGTTTCATTCGCCACGTGAAGCCTTGCCGCCTTCTCGATCGGCTCCGGCTGTGCGATACAAAAAGGTCTTTCGCTCAGTTCTCCCGTCTCTTCACAGGAAATCATGACCGGCGCAAATGCCCTTTTTTCCGCATAATGAAGTGCTTTCCATCGACCATAATAGTCAATACTGGCCCAGGAAGCCACCGGCCAGATGTCATTTAACTGCCATACGACAGTTCCCATACAACGCCCCCTGTACCGTCTGAAATGTTCGATTCCGTAACGAATCGCATCCGCCTGCAGAAGCTGGGACGTATAGAGCAGCTCGTCAAAGCCCGCCGGATAAAGATACGTTGCCGACAGATAATCCAGAATCTTGCCGTTCGCCGCCTTATTCCGCTGATGCATCTCCATAACTCTTGAAAAAATATTCCGATCTTCCGGTTCCGTAAAGGTTTCCACCGTTTTCAGACATGGAAAAGACTGGAAACCGAACTCCGACAAATACCGAAAATGAAATTTACGATACTCCGTAAACGGCCTGCTTCCATGCCATACATCCCAATAGTGCGCATCGCCCCGGTTCTCATCCCAGGGATTATCATAATTGCCGCCGGAAGAAGGGGAGGAGGGCCAGTAAAAGGTCGCCGGGTCCTCTTCTTTCACGATATTTGGAATGATATATTCAAAAAGCTTAATATAATCACATTTCTGCTTTTCGGAAGGCTCCCACGCGCCATCCAGCGTCTGCGTCTCCATTTCGTTATTGCCGCACCAGAGTCCCAGACAGGCATGATGCCTGATTCTGCGGATGTTATCCCGTATTTCCGCACTGACGTTTCTCTCAAATTCCTCATCCAGTTCATAGGAAGCGCAGGCAAACATGAAATCCTGCCACACCACCAGTCCCAGTTCGTCACAGGCATCATAAAACCAGTCGTCAGGATAATAACCGCCGCCCCAGACCCGGATGCAGTTATGGCAGGCTGCCGCCGCGTCCTCAAGCAGCTTTTTCGTTCGCTCCCTGGTCACCCGGGACAGCAGATTGTCCTCAGGAATGTAATCCGCCCCCATTGCAAACATCTTCACGCCGTTTACTTCATGGGCAAAACATTCTCCCCATTCGTCCTTCCGTGTATTCACCGTCATAGTCCGCAGACCGATCCTTCTGCGGAATGTATCGAGCACGCGACCGTTTTCATCCTCCAAAATGACCTCGGCCGTATACAACGGCTGTTCACCGTATCCGTTCGGCCACCATCTCCGCGGATTTTGCACCGTAATCCGGTCCCAGTTGTCTTTCTTTTGAAAAGCAGACACATCCTCCGCCGATGACTTCCTGTCCACCCTGTTTCCGTCCGGATCATACAATGCCGTTTTCAACACGAACCGCTCCCGTTCCTTCGCTTCCTCTCCGCCGCTCCCGGCACTGCCTGACCATACGCCGTCCTCTGCCGGACCGGCAAAAGTTTCTATCGTCACATCGAAAACAACCGTTACCTGCTCCTCCGCTTTCTTTGGCCGTCCTCCGTCCGGTCCTGCATTCTCTGCCCGGCCCTGATCAGTCGCATTTTCCGCCACTGCATTTTTCTCCCACTCCTGCGTTATGTAAACTTGCTCCAATCTCGCTTTCCCGATTTCCAGAATCGATACTTCCCGGAAAATTCCGGCATCCGGCAGTCTTGGGCCCCAGTCCCATCCAAACATACAATGCGCCTTCCTCAGATGCGGAAATCCTTTCATACATTCGGAAGAGCCGCCGGTATAAACCTTTCCGTTCTCCATCTCAATAAATTTCGTTGGAGAATACAGCATGATCCGAAGACTGTTTTCCCCTTCCCTGGCTTCTTCCAGAATATCGTATTCCCAGATACGATGCATATTGTCGGTATGGCCGATATAGATGTCATTTAAATAAATATCAGACAATGTATCGATTCCATCGAAGCGCAGAAGAAGACCATCCGCCGCCATCTGTTCCTTCGTCAAAACAAAAGAAGTCCGAAAACAGAAGTCGTTTTCCATCAGCGCAAGGGCCTCCGTCTCATTCATCCGGTAAAATGGGTCCGGCATCAGCCCCTTTTTCAACAGATTCCCATATACGGAGCCCGGAACCTCCGCATCCATCCACTCTTCCGGAATATGATATACATTCTCACCGAGAATTTTCATCTGCCAGTTACGATTCAAAATTGTTTTCTTCATCAAGATCCTTACCTTTCATGGAAAATTTCTTCACTATATGTTCATCTGCATTTCCAAATAAAAATTTGATACATCAAACAGTGCTTGGGAAATTCGGTCAGCATATGATTCCCATTTCCGACGGAAAAGGTTCAAATAAGCTGGAAGTCTTTTATAACAATAATCAACTTCTATATTACTATTATAAGCGCAAAACACCGAATATCAATAAGAATAAATTCACACATATTCACTTGCATCATCACTTCCCCTCCCGGCACACAAAATAAGCAGCAATCTGTTTTCATCTCACAGACTGCTGCAGAAATTTTTGTTTGATTTGAAAAACTTTTGTTACGATCTCCTCTTTGAATAGTTTTCTTTTTTGTCAGCTACAATTCGTTTATCGTATCTGCTATCGCCATATTTCTAATCCGCTTTGCAGGTGCATATACTGCTGCCACAGCAGAAAAAATATCGAATACAACAATAATAGCAAGCAAATCAACCGGAAGATTCCACTGGCTTCCAAAAAACCGTGTAACCAGTTTCACATACAAGAAACGGCTTAGAACAATTCCCGCACCACTGCCAACGATAAGACCGGAAACAGCATAAGTAAAGGCTTCCGCAGTGATCATCCGGGTAAGCTGTTCCCCATCCATACCAACTGCCCTCATAGCTCCATACTGTTTTATTCGGGCAGTTACACTCATAGAAATGCTGTTGATGATGTGAAACAGCGTGATCATGGCAATGATTGCCATAAAACTATACAGCAGAAATCTGGCAGCCAGCCAGGTATTGGCATCTTCCTGATTCCTCTGACGATGATCCTCAAAAATAACATTGCTTTCCGTAAGATTACTAATTTGCTTTACCGTTTCATCCGCAGCCTTGCCGCTTAATTGTATTCCAATCATACTGTAATTCTGTTCCCCTGTCAGCCGGGTAAAAGTTTCCTGTGAACAGATCACACTATATTCGCTGGAATACAGTCCACTGGATATGCCACATGCAACCTCAATCTCCTGTCCCGCTATCTGAATGGTGTCTCCAACCTTTATCGGATTATCTTTATTCAGGACAGTCATAACCTTGCCGCTGTCCCCATAGATTTCCGTTAAATCTCCCTGCACAAGGCTATCCTCTGCACAGTCCAGCATATACTGACTATAGGACGTTATATTGATATGGTCAATCTCCTGCCGCGAAGATGTAACCGGAACATTCTCCATGTAGGAACTGCCCCAAACATGCTCTACCCCCGTGATTTCGCTTATGGTATCACTTAAACCCTGTTCCAGTACACGCTCATTTACATAGCCGGTAAGGGTAATATCCGGCTGCCATGACCGCATTGAAGGAATCAGCTCATGCGCGAAATCCAACCCCACTGAAATGCAAAAAAACAGTATAATACTGAGCGAAAAGCTGGCAGTCATTAAAAACCAGTTTCTCTTAGATGCTGTTGCATGGTGAACGCCCAATATCCTTTCAACCCTTCCGATCTCCCGTTTCGTTGCGTGCCCTACGGAAAACGCCGTATCCAAATTGCCGGAAACCGCCGCCATGGGAGACACTTTAGACGCACGCTTTGCAGGAGACTGCGCTGCCAGCAGAACAGTTACTACTCCAACCATCGCCCCGCTGATCAGTCCGACAGGGCTAAGGGCGAATACCGGCATATTGGCATATTCACCGCCAATTCCATAGTGGAGCGATGCGCAGATTCCCCATTCGACCGCCGTACCGATGATTAGTCCGACAGGCACAGCCGTTTTGCACCAGTTTAACGCTTCCAGCCGTACATACCGGATAATCTGCTGGCGGCTTGCACCAATACAGCGCATCATTCCAAAAA
>CALDLG010000055.1 GCA_937910785.1 uncultured Lachnospiraceae bacterium
GTAACGAAGAATAAAGAAAAAGTATCGATTGCGAACATGGATAATTTTATGAAAAGATCCATTTCCGTTCCCTCCCTCTGATATCAGTTAATGATTGATCTGCGCTTCTACAAGGCTTCCATGGCAATAGCGCTCGCGAAGAACCGGCTTTTCAATCTTTCCCGTAGGATTTCTCGGCACCTTTTCAAAAATAATCTTCCTGGGCCGCTTATATCTGGGAAGCTCTCTGCAAAAGTCCATGACCTCCTCTTCCGTGCACAGGATTCCCTCTTTGAGCTCAATAACCGCTGCCGCAATCTCGCCAAGCCTCGCATCCGGCAGACCGATAACCGCCACATCTTTGATTTTGTCGTTCCGGCGCAGGAAATCTTCAATCTGTACCGGATACAGATTCTCGCCTCCGGAAATGATAACATCCTTCTTCCGGTCTACCAGATAGATAAATCCTTCCTCATCCATACGCGCCATATCGCCCGTATAAAGCCATCCGTTCTTTAATACCTCATCCGTCGCTTCAGGATTCTTGTAATAACAAAGCATGACACCCGGTCCGTGAACTATCAGCTCGCCCACTTCTCCCTGCGCGGTCTCCTGCCCTTTCTCATCCACAATTTTTGCCTCCCAGTGATAGCCCGGTTTTCCAATGGCTCCCACCTTATGTATATTGTCCACGCCCAGATGAACGCAGCCCGGTCCGATGGATTCGCTCAGGCCATAGTTTGTATCGTACTTATGATACGGAAAATGCTTCTTCCAACGCTGAATCAGACTCGGCGGAACCGGCTGTGCACCGATATGCATCAGCCGCCACTGTTCTAACAGATAATGCTCCATATCCACCTTTCCGGAGTCTATGGCATCCAGAAGATCCTGCGCCCAGGGTACCAGAAGCCATACGATGGTGCACTTCTCTTCCGTAACGGCCCGGAGAATCCACTCCGGCCTCACACCCCGGAGCAGCACCGCCTTCCCGGCCGTAATCAGAGACCCGAACCAGTGCATCTTCGCACCGGTATGATAAAGCGGCGGGATACAGAGAAACACATCCTCCTTTGTCTGCCCATGATGGTTCTGCTCCGTTTCACAGGAGGAACGCAGGGACAGATGATTGTGCAGAATCGCTTTCGGAAATCCTGTGGTCCCGGATGAAAAATAGATCGCCGCGTAATCCGTCTCCTCCAAAGCAACCGGCGGCGCACTGGAAGAACAAAATCCCGTCAGCTTCAGGCAATCCTCCGTATAGGAGGGACCATCCGGTCCCGGAAAGAACATCATCCGCACGCCCGGCAGATCCTCCGCAATCGAATCCATACGGCTGATAAATTCCGGACCGAAAACCAGAATCTCCACGTCCGCAAGCTCCAGACAGTATCTGATCTCCTCCGCGGAATATCGGAAATTTAACGGAACGGCAACGCCTCCTGCCTTCAGAATGCCGAAATATATGGGCAGCCATTCCAGACAGTTCATCATCAGAATCCCTACCTTCGTTTCCCTCTCCATTCCGCGGCTCAAAAGCAGATTGGCAAATCGGTTGGCCCGTCTGTCAAAGTCCGCCCAGCTTAACTCTCTTCGGTAGGGAGCACCGTTTCCCGCGCTTTCAATCAGACTCGCCTCCCGCCAGGTCACTGCGCTGTCACGCTCCTGAGAAGGATTCAGCTCGACAAGCGCCGTATCCGAACCGTAAAGGCGGGCATTCCGCTCCAAAAACTCCGTGATTACCATACTATGGTTCCTCCTTTTTCGTATCTCCTGTTCCGAATCCATTACGATACCGGATCCTGCTTCAATCTCTGTCTATCACATAACCGTTCACCGTTGCGTGAGCCACAAAGGTGCCCAGTTCATCTTTCACATCCACCGTATAAAGCGCCGTCGTGCGCCCGCTTCTTAAACAGGAAGCTTCCGCAATAAGACGTTTTCCCTTAGCCGGGGCCAGAAAAGTAATGGAGGCCTGCTGACTGACCGTCGTTTTCTCAGAATATCCGTTGGCCGCAACGGCACAGGCAAGATCCGCCAATGTAAAGACGGCGCCTCCCATGGGAACATGATTTCCGTTCATGTGTCGCTCTTCCAGCGTCAGGGAACAGACCGCCCTTCCCGGCTCTGCGGAATCTATGACAATGCCCGTGGCATCCGTCGCAAAATGGTCTTCTCTGAAACGGCTGCGAATCTCCTCTAAAGCTGACATGAACAATCTCCTTTCTTCATTTACACAATTACAGGAATGAAAAATAAAAATGCCTCTAATACTTTAGCACTTTTAACCGCTAAAGTCAAGAACCTTAAAACGCTTTTTCTTTCCAAAATAAAGGAGAACCCTGCGCGGATTCTCCCTTATTTTCTCCGTATTTTTCCGTTATAAATATCATTCCTCTTCCCAGAGCACGACGGCGCCCTTTTCCTGAGATTTCCTTACATCGATAATTCTCTGGTTCGAAGATCCCTTAAAGCGCAGACTGATATCCTTCTGCTCTTCCACAAATTCTCCGTCCACAATCACATCCAGACAGGACAACAGTTCTCTCGTCTCTTCCCATTTCCCGCAAAAATCTTTTATGATATCCCGATCGTACAGATATCCGGTATAGCACCAGACCGTTTTATCCGGATAACTTTCTTTCACCCTACGAAGGAGAGGCAGCAGTCCCTGCTGGTTCCGGTATTCCATCGGTTCTCCTCCAAGAAGCGTCAGACCGGCGATATAAGACGGTTTTAGCAGTTCTATGATGTTTTCCATGTCTTCTTTCGTAAACTCCCTGCCAT
>CALDLG010000056.1 GCA_937910785.1 uncultured Lachnospiraceae bacterium
ACCGTACTTCGCATAGATGGCCTTCGTCTCCATATTCATTGCCATCATGGCATCATTGTCTTTCCTGTTCTTATACTTGGCCTGAACAGCCTGCAGCTCCGGATTCATCTTCGCAGACAATTTGGAGAACTTCTGCTGTTTGATCGTAAGCGGCATCATAAGAAGATACATTACGATCGTAAACAAAATAATAGCAAGTCCAATATTAGGGATACCGATCTTATCAATAATAAAGAAGATACCCTCCATAATATAACCCAGAAGCTTTGCGATGGGACCGAGTATCTTACCGGGATCCTGGGTTAACAAAATATTTGACACTATCGATTTACCTCCTTGAAATCATGTTTTCTCAACTGTTTAAATCTTCCTGTTCTTTGTAATGCAGCAGTTCAGCCTGCGGCTTCCCTGTTACGGAACAGGGTCATAACCACCTTTCGAAAAAGGATTACATCTGCATATTCTCCAAATCGCCATCAATCCGCCCTTAAAAGCGCCGTATTTCTCAACGGCCTCCAGTCCGTATTCGGAACAGCTCGGAAAATAAGGACATTTTGTGCTTTTCATCGGAGAAATATAGCTTCTATAGAATTTAATAAGATAAATTAGTAATTTTTTCATATCAATTTCTAAATCTACACTTCGTCACAAAGAATGTGATGAAGGCCCGAAAGATGTAATAATGCGCTTTCGATCTCAAAATAACCGACCGAAGCAGCACTTTTTCTTGCAACGACTACTATATCTAAACCACTATTAAATATATTTTCGTGTAGCCGGTAACTCTCTCTCACCAGTCTGGCGAACCTGTGCCTTACGACGCTGTTGCCCACCTTCTTACTGGCGGATATTCCCAGTCTGTTTCGCTGTGTGTTGTTTTTCAATACATACATTACCAGATACTTGTTTGCGTAACTTTTACCATTTCTGTAAACATACTGGAAATCATAATTCTTCTTTAAAGATTCTGAAAAAACCATTTTTCCTCCCAAATCTATAGCAAACCCCATTATGCTCAGTCTGCCGCATAATAAATTACAACTTACATGAAATCAGGAGAAAAAAAGGCCACATAAATGCGGCCTATGCTGATAATCTCTTTCTTCCTTTTGCACGTCTTGCAGCCAGAACTTTTCTTCCGCCGGCAGTACTCATTCTCTTGCGGAATCCGTGAACCTTGGATCTCTGCCTTTTCTTGGGCTGATAAGTCATTTTCATTTCGATGCACCTCCTTCTATGAAACCTTAATTTATATATAAGGTAGTTTTATTTTACAAATATTTGAAAAACAACATGTTGATTATATATAATTCACCGGGAAACGTCAAGTAAATAAGCCCATTTTTTCAATATAAAATAAAAGAAAAAGGCTGAAAAACCATACACAATATCCACAATCATGTGTATAACTTGTGCATAACTCCTTCATAAAATGGACAAGGTCCTGTTTTTCATTCAAAAATGCGGTGTTCATAATGTTTATATCTGATTTCACAGTTATCCACAGGTCTTTGCATTTACTGCAAAGGCCGTGAGAACATATAAAGGTTGAGAAGAATCTGGCCTCTTTGCCGAAGGCAAACCTGGAATAGGCCAGATTCCGCAACTATGAAGCCAAAGGCTGAATAGTTGCGATCCATCTGACATTCATTTTCAAGTTGCTTTTCTCCATAAACATGAAGATGTGGACAAACCTGTGGATATAAATATTATTTTGTGGACAACTTCATTTGAATTTTTAGAATATTTATATTAATATATAGTGTAGGAGAGTTTCGACGTAACATAAAAAATGAGGTTTATCAAAATATGGATTCAATCAAAGACAACTGGGATTTAATAAAAGAGACGCTGCGGGAGGAATATGAGCTTACGGATATTTCCTACAATACCTGGATCGTTCCTCTTAATTTCTATCAGGTAAAGAATAATGTGGTGATGATCATCATCCCTTCCGATCAGGCTCACGCTCTCAACTACATCTCTTCCAAATATAAAAGTTATTTTCAGGTAACCATATCGGAGATGATGAACCATACCTACGATATCGCTTTTATTCTGGAAAAGGATGTGGTGGAAGGCTCTCTTGACGAAGACGACCCTGTCTATAATATGAAATATGAGCACGCAAACCTGAATCCAAAATATAAATTCGATACTTTTGTCGTAGGCAGCAACAACAAATTCGCCCACTCGGCTTCTCTGGCAGTAGCCGAATCTCCGGGCGAAATATACAATCCTCTCTATATCTATGGAGGAGCAGGTCTTGGCAAGACGCACCTGATGCATTCGATCGGGCGCTTCATACTGGAACAGAATCCGGACATGAAGGTCCTTTATGTGACGTCGGAAGTATTTACCAACGAAGTCATCGACGGCGTCAGAAGCGGTGATATCGTCAAGATGAATAAATTCCGTGAAAAATACCGGACTGTTGACGTACTTCTGATCGATGATATCCAGTTCATCATCGGCAAAGAAAGTACCCAGGAAGAGTTTTTCCATACTTTTAACACGCTGCATTCCGCCGGAAAGCAGATCATCCTTTCCTCGGACAAGCCGCCAAAGGATATGGAGATTCTCGAAGAAAGGTTCCGTTCAAGATTCGAGTGGGGTCTGATCGCGGATATC
>CALDLG010000057.1 GCA_937910785.1 uncultured Lachnospiraceae bacterium
CCGCCTCTCCGGCAGAGAGAAAATGATTGTTGAGCTGCGGTTCGGATACAATACGCCCGAAGGAAATGAGATGACGCAAAAGGAAGTGGCGGATTTGCTTGGCATTTCGCAGTCTTATATTTCCAGACTGGAGAAGAAGATCATGCGCAGACTGAAAAAGGAAATTCTGCGGGAAACGTAAGGAGGAGAATGCCTCGGCGGCGGGGAAGAAAATCTGAAAGAGAAAAAACAGGCGGAGCAGTCGGATATTATCAGATATCCGATTGCTTTTTGTACTGAAAAAAAGTATAATAGTGTGAGAAGATGGCATTTGGCACAGGATTTCGGGGGTTATACATATGGGGAATAAAAAAACAATTCTGATCGTGGATGACGACAGAATGAATCTGGTAACGGCGCAGAAGTTTCTGGTGGAAGAATATAAGGTGGTCGGCGTTAATTCCGGGAAACAGGCATTTAAGTATCTGATGAAGTACAGGCCCGATCTGATTCTTCTGGATATTTTTATGCCGGAGATCGGCGGATTCGAAGTGATGAAACTTTTGCAGGAGAATAAGGACTGGTGCAAGATTCCGGTTATTTTCCTGACAGCGGACCGAAAGACGGAGACGGAATCCAAATGTTTTCAGATGGGGGCCTATGATTTTATTACAAAGCCCTTCGAACCGGGGATCATGTTAAACCGTATCCGCCGTACGATCGAGCTCGACGGATACCGGAAGGATCTGCAGAGAAGACTGGAAGAGAAAACAAGAGAAGTAGAGCTTGTTACAATAGAGGCTATCACGACGGTGGCCAATACGATCGATGCCAAGGATGATTATACAAAGGGACATTCGATCCGGGTAGCGTATTATTCGGAAGCGCTGGCGAGAAAGATCGGCTGGTCGGAGGAGGAAGTGCAGAATATTCATTATATTGCGCTCCTGCACGATATCGGCAAAATCGGCGTACCGGATTCCGTATTGAATAAACCCTTCAAGCTGACGAATGTGGAGTTTGAACTGATTAAGAACCATACGGTCATGGGAGCGGAAATTTTAAAGGATATCAAGATGTTTCCCAACGTCAGTGTGGGAGCCAAATACCACCATGAGCGATATGACGGAAGGGGATATCCGAGTGGTTTAAAGGGGGATGAGATTCCGATCGTTGCGCGGATCATTGGAATTGTGGATTCTTATGATGCGATGACAAGCAACCGCGTATACAGGAAGCGGTTACAGGATGAAATGGTGCGGCAGGAACTGGTACGGGGCAAAGGTTCCCAGTTTGATCCGTATCTGGTAGACCAGTTTATGGAGCTTCTGGAAGAGGGGAATCTGCAGCAGAATATTCCGGAAGAGGATATGGTTATGCCGATTTTTAACAGCGATAAGATCTACGGCGGCGTAACACGGGAAGAGACCGGCATGGATTCGAAACTGGATTACCTGACGGGGCTGCTCGGCAGAGAACAGGGAGAAAAAGAGATCAGTGAGAGCCTGCGGAACGGAAGCGGCTGCATTATGATGATTGATCTGGATAATTTCAGGGAAATGAACGACAAATTCGGTCATCTGGCGGGAGACTATGTTCTGAAAGAGGTAGCGGATCTGTTAAAAGAGGTTTCGAGAAAAAATATCGTCTGCCGGATGGGCGGCGACGAGTTCCTTTATTATGTGGATGGCATTTCCAGACAGGAAGAGGCCAGAGAAAAGGTAGAACAGATTCTCACTTCCTTTGAAGAAAGAAAAAAGGAGATCAGCATGCTGGAAAACATTTCGCTTTCCATCGGCATCAGTCTTTTCGGAATAGAC
Source organism: uncultured Lachnospiraceae bacterium (assembly GCA_937910785.1). Taxonomy (GTDB): domain Bacteria; phylum Bacillota; class Clostridia; order Lachnospirales; family Lachnospiraceae; genus UBA3282. Next base: position 1,800 of record CALDLG010000057.1, read on the forward strand.
GGCGGAAGCTTTGGAGAACTCGTGAGGAAGGCGGACAAGGCACTGTATCATGTAAAACAGAATAATGACATGAAGCAGCGCTACCTTTTCTATCAGGGAACCAGTATGGCAAAGACGCTGGAGCAGTCGAAGGCCGATCTGGACAGACTGGTCAATATGGTGGAGAGCAGACAGACTTATCATGGCGCTTTTCAGATCGCTTACGAGGAATTCGGACGGGTTTACGATTTCGTTATGCATTTCTCGCAGCGGAATAAGCAGGAGATGCAGCTGATTCTTTTTACACTGTATTCCTCGGACGGCAGCGATATCCGCATTGAACAGATGGAGAGGGCGATGCAATGCATGGAGCAGGCGATCATCAAATCCCTGCGCGGCGTGGATGTCGGAACGAGATACAGCAGTTCCCAGTTTCTCGTGATTCTGTTAGGGGCGGAAAGAAGCGATATCCGTATCGTGACGGAGCGTATCGTGCAGAATTACTTCAAATTATATGGCGACAGAGATATTACTCTTTCCTATGATATTGCCAATCTTCAAACCAGTGCGGAGGAATGAAAGGCGGGAAATGCTGTAATCGTGGTGGGAGTCAATACGCAGGCTGCGGAGCCTGCGCTTTGTCAGGCGGTCAGATAGTTCCGCATGGTTTTCAGGGCATTCTTTTCAAGACGGGACACCTGAGCCTGAGAAATGCCGATTTTTTCGGCGACTTCCATCTGCGTCTTTCCCTCGAAGAAACGCAGCGTGATAATCTCATATTCCCGCTCGGACAGTTTCTTCATGGCTTCGCTTAGAGAAATATGTTCGACCCAGATTTCTTCCTTGTTTTTTTTATCGCTGATCTGATCCATCACATAAAGAGTGTCTCCGCCGTCGGTATAAATCGGCTCATAAAGACTCATGGGACTCTGGATGGCATCCAGCGCATAGACGATATCTTCCTGCGGAATGCCGATTTCCGCGGCAATTTCGTTGATCGTGGGTTCCTGCGCGTTTTTTCTTGTCAGATTTTCTCTGGCATAGATGGCCTTATAGGCCGTGTCCTTTAAAGAGCGGGAAACGCGGATGCTGTTGGAATCCCGCAGATAGCGCCGGATCTCGCCGATAATCATCGGAACCGCGTAGGTAGAGAATCTGACATTCAGGCTGCTGTCGAAATTGTCGATTGCTTTGATCAGGCCGATACAGCCGATCTGGAAAAGATCGTCCACGTTTTCGTTACTGGAATGGAATCGTTTGATCACGCTTAAAACGAGCCGCAGATTGCCTTTGATATATTCCTTTCGCGCATTGTCGTCGCCGTCTCCGATCTTTCGGAAAAGTTCCTCCTTTTCCGCATTTTTCAACAATGGAAGTTTGGCGGTATTGACGCCGCAGATTTCAACTTTTCCCTGAACCATAATATCGCTTTTCCCCTTTCACCATTCTTTCTAAAAAGGATGTGCGAAAGCGTGGGAATTATTCATGAATCCAAAAAATGTTTTACAAAGAGCGCTATTTCTGGTACATTATTCATATATTTTATTTTAAATCAGTAACAAAAGAGGTGGAATACCATGAAGTGTAAAAAGTGTGGTGCGGAGTTGCTGGATACGGATAAATTCTGTAATCAGTGCGGATGGAAGGTAGTAAAGAAACGCAGATGTCCTGAATGCGGAGCTGCTTTGAGGGAAGGTGTAAAATTCTGTCCGGAATGCGGAGGCATGGTAGGTGAAGGAAACACGTCCGGAGAGGGAAAAAATGTAAAACCGGCGCAGTCATCGGATATTCCGATCGATGATATGGAGCAGAACATTCTGTCCGAGACAGAGCGGGAAATGCGGGGGAGCAGGAAAGCTTCCGAAGCGGAAGGAGGAAAGCGGTCCACAAGACCTGCACCAGCAAGGAACGGTTCCTCTTCGGAGCAACGAAATAAACGCCCGGCTTCATCGTCAGGGCGGGAAATGCGGGAGAGTAAAAAATCTCCACAGGCGTTGGAATACGAAGAAGAAAGAAGAAGAAAGTCCGTTCCCGCGCCCGAACCGGTGAGAAAGAAAAGGCCGGAACCCGTCAGGGAACGGTACTATGAAGACTGGGAAGATGATGATGACGATGATGATGACGACGATCATAGCATTATCGCGATCGTATCGGTTGTGATCGCGTTTCTGATCATCGCGGTTGCCGCCGTTTTGATCTTTACGATGGTGCGGGGAAAAGCGGGTGAAGACGAGGAAGGCCAGCAGACGACGCAGGAAGCGGAAGGAGACGAAGACGGCAAAGACGATGAAGGCGGCAAAGATGATGAAGGCAGTTCGGAATCGGAAGACACAGAGGGCTCTGATGACGGAGAAGTGCCGGAGGAGCCGGGCACGGAGTTGATTGGTGGATCGGCAGAGAATGCACAGCCGGCCGGCAGTCTGATCATCGTTTCCAATGTTAACGTAAGAGATAAGCCGTCCACCCAGGGGACCAATGTCATTAAGGTTGCAAAAGCCGGTGAGATCTATGAATATACACAGATAGAAGAGGGCGGCGACTGGTACGAAATTATTCTCGAAGACGGCAGCATCGGTTATGTTTATGTGGATTATGTAGAAGAAAATTAGAGAAAACAGGAACCCTTTTCGAATTCTGACATTTAATAATAAAAAGAGCTGAGTGTCGGAAGTCATGCTGTTTTCAGAATTTAAGAAAAAAGAAGTGATTAATCTGAAGAACTGTCAGAAGCTTGGCAGAGTGACAGATTTTGAATTCGATGAGTGCACGGGCCAGATCTATAAGCTGATCGTGCCCGGCAATAATAAATTATATGGGTTATTCTGTAATGATCCGGATTATGTGATCTGCTATAAGGACATCAGGCAGATCGGACCTGATATTATTATTGTGGATATCTGCAAGAAAGGCTAAAATTATTTAGTTGACATAATAATCTTATTATGTTATGGTAAACACAGGGCCTGCGGCACTTGCCGCAGGTTTATCAGGAATGGGGGATTGGGGATGAAGTGTCCGTTTTGTGGTCATGAGAATACGAGGGTTATTGACAGCCGGCCTGCGGAAGACAATAATTCGATCAGAAGAAGACGTGTATGCGATGAATGTGAGAAACGCTTTACGACATATGAGAAGGTCGAAACGATTCCGCTTATCATTATTAAGAAGGATAATAACAGAGAAACCTATGACAGAACGAAAATAGAAGCCGGTGTGCTGCGCGCCTGCCATAAGCGGCCGATCAGCATTAACCGGATCAATCAGCTGATCGATGAGATCGAGACGGATATTTTTAACCGGGAAGAAAAGGAGATTTCCAGTCAGGTGATCGGGGAGCTTGTGATGAATAAGCTGAAGGATCTGGAGGCGGTTGCCTATGTCCGTTTCGCATCGGTCTATCGTGAGTTCAAGGATATTAATACGTTTATGGACGAGCTGAAAAAGGTACTGGATACGTCGGAGAATCCTGCCGGCTGACGCGGACGGGATGGAAAGGGCGGTTAGCATCATGACTATGACGCAGCAGCAGAAAGAGATTGTGGCAAAGGCCAGTGTGCCGATGACGATCGCGAACGGTTTTCGCTGGTTTTTTATGATAATTGCCTTATTTCTTTTATTATTTATATTTTTTGGAAATAAGATCTGGGAGGGAGCCGCATGGTATCAGGCATTTTTGCAGAATGCCTATTCTTTTTTGCTATGGGATATCCTGTTGATGTTATTGAGTACGATTGTTAAAATATTTTTTACGGTAAGGTATAATCATATTGTAAAGAATCTGTAAGAAGGTGCTGCAGGGCGGCGCCTTTTTTTGAGGAATATCAGGAAATCTGAAAGGAGGGGCAGTGATGCTTCAGCGGTTTTATCCGGATGTCTATCTGGACTCGGCATACGGGATAGATTATGAGGGATTGTATAAAGAAGGATATCGGGGCGTGATCTTTGATGTGGATAATACGCTTGTGCCGCATGGAGCGCCGGCGGATGAGCGGAGCATTGCCCTTTTTGAAAGGCTGAGAAGGATTGGATACGAAAGCATGCTTTTATCGAATAATAAGGAACCAAGGGTCAAAAGCTTCAATGACAGAGTGGGTTCCCGTTATATATACAAGGCCAATAAGCCTTTTCCGGAAAGCTATCAGAAGGCCATGAAGATGATGAAAACGACGCCGGAGACGACGCTGTTTGTGGGCGATCAGCTTTTTACGGACGTGTGGGGGGCGAAGAAGGCCGGCATCAGAACTTATCTGGTGAAGCCGATTCACCCGAAAGAAGAGATCCAGATCGTGCTGAAACGGTTTCTGGAAAAGATCGTACTTTTCTTTTATAAGAGACAGCGGGCAGCTGAGAAATGAAAGATGAACTTTTCGATTGTGTGACAGCAGGCAGTTGAGGAAGGAGCTTGGAGAAAATGATCGACGGAAGAACGAGACTCTGTGGTCTGATCGGCAATCCCGTGGAGCATACCATGTCGCCCGTTATCCATAACACACTGGCGGCCCGGTGCGGACATAATCTTGTTTATGTTCCTTTTCCGGTGGAAAGCGGGAAACTTGAGGAAGCGGTTAAAGGAGCCTACGCGCTGAATGTTCTGGGAATGAACGTAACGGTTCCTTATAAGAGCGAGGTGATTGACTGCCTCGTGGAGACGGATGAGCTGGCGGCCCAAATTGGGGCAGTCAATACACTTGTACGCACACAGGGCGGATACAAAGGCTATAATACGGATATGTCCGGCCTGCACCGGGCGATGAAAAGCGAGGGAATCCGAATAGAGGGAGAGGAGATCATTCTGCTCGGCGCCGGTGGTGCGGCAAGAGCGGTGGCATATCTGTGCGGCGCGCAGAAGGCGGAAAGGGTCTATCTGCTGAACCGGACAGCGGATAAGGCAGAGCGGGTGGCGGCGGAAGTGAACCGCGCATACGGCAGAGAGATGGTGGTGCCGATGCTTCTGTCCGATTACCGGAAACTGCCTGACGGAAAGTTTCTTGCGATTCAGGGCACTTCAGTGGGACTTTCGCCGCATGATGAGGATGTGGTGATCGAGGATTCCGCTTTTTACCGGAAAATACATACAGGATTTGATCTTATTTATAAGCCCTTTACGACCCGCTTTATGAGGCTTGTGCGAGAAGCGGGAGGAGAGGCCTGCAACGGGTTGAAAATGCTGCTTTATCAGGGTATTATCGCTTATGAGCTTTGGAATCAGGTGGAAATTGCCGAAGAGGAAGCCGGATTTCTTTACGAAAAGATGAAACGGGAGATGGGAATTTCCTGAGCTGCGAAAGAGAAAGGGAAGATTATTACATGAAAAATGTTATTCTGACCGGCTTTATGGGATGTGGAAAAACAACGGTCGGCATTCGCCTGTCGTACCGTCTTCGCCGGGCGATGGAAGATACGGACAAGCTGATCGAAAAGGAAGAGAGACGAACGATATCCGAAATTTTCCGGACTGACGGAGAGGAATATTTTCGGGAGCTTGAGACGAAATGCCTGAAAAAACTGATCCGGACGTCCAAAAATATGATCATATCCGTCGGCGGCGGCCTGCCGCTGCGGGAGGAAAACCGGGCGCTTTTAAAAGAACTGGGAACGGTGATTTATCTGCGCGCCAACGCGGAAACAATTTATGAACGGACAAAGCACGATACGTCCAGACCGCTTCTGCAGGGAGACGATCCCCAGGGGAAGATCCGGGTGCTGCTTGCGGCGAGGGAAGCCGTATATGAGAGCGCGGCAGATGTGGTGATCGATGTGAACGGAAAATCTTTTGATATGATTTTGGACGAGATAGCCGCAGCTGTGGAGAAAGGAGATGAGTGATGAAATGAAATTGCTGGTAATTAACGGACCGAACCTGAATTTTTTGGGAATCCGGGAAAAAAGCGTATACGGCACC
>CALDLG010000058.1 GCA_937910785.1 uncultured Lachnospiraceae bacterium
CGCCGCCGCCAGTCCCGCGATCACAATCCCTGTCAAAAGAGCATTATTCCGAATTCCGGCCTTACCATTTTTCAATTTTGTATCCAACGCCCCACACCACCTTTAAATATTTCGGTTCCTTCGGGTTGATCTCTATTTTTTCCCGAATCCTCCTGATATGTACCATAATGGTATCCGTATTGATGGCCTGTTCATTCCAGACGCGCTCATATATTTCTTCCGCGCTGAACACTCTGCCCGGACTTTTCATCAGCAACAGCAGAATCTTAAATTCAATGGGCGTCATTTTCACGGGATTGCCGTCCACGCTCACTTCTACCGTTTCCTCATTCAGTTCCAGACCACCGATACAATAAATCTTATCACCGCTCTGTCTGCCATCCACCGCATCCAGATATTTCCGGTAACGGCGCAGATGGGAATTGACCCTCGCAAGAAGCTCCATCGTCGTAAAGGGCTTCGTCACATAATCATCCGCCCCCATATTTAAGCCCATGATCTTGTCCACTTCCTCCGACTTGGCGGACAGCATGATGACGGGAAAATCATAGCCCCGCTCCCTGACTTTCATCATCATCGTGATTCCGTCCATCCGGGGCATCATCACATCCACGATGGCAAGATGAATTTCCTGTGTCTCGATCTTTTCCAGTCCTTCCACGCCGTCCGCCGCCTGCGACACCCGGTATCCCTGATTCTTTAAATAAATTTCGATTCCCTCCCGAATTTCCTTATCATCCTCTACAATTAAAATATGATATGCTTCCAAGGCGATTTTCCTCTCTTTCACGATTGCTGCTCCGGTTATGATTCCGGATAAGCAATATTATAATAGACAGCCGCCCATTTCGCAATTTCCTGCATCTCATATTTTCCTGCTTTCGATCCGGGTGATATTAACAGAATAAACGGGAAAACCAAAGACCATGCGCATGAAAAATGAAAGAATTTCTTAAAAAAAGCCACACAAATGCTTAACGCAGTTGTGCGGCCTTTTTCCTGATACGGATTTGCTGCTATATCTTATCGTATTCCAGATATGCCCCCTTCATCGGGCTCGTTGCAAGCTCGCTGAAAAGGCGCAGCACGCCTTTTTGGTATTTGGGCGCTCTTGGCTTCCAGTTCTTTCTTCTCTCGGAAAGAATTGCATCGACTTCTTCCGGTGTCTTTCTCTCACCGGCAATTCCGATGATGTTCAACTTTCTTTCCATCACATTAATTTCTATTAAGTCACCTTCTTCGACAAGTGCAATCGGTCCGCCGTCAACAGCCTCCGGGCTGCAGTGACCGATCACCGGTCCCGTGGATGCGCCCGAAAAGCGTCCGTCCGTAATCAGCGCAATGCTTCTTCCGAGCTCCGCATCGCTGCTGATCGCCTCCGAAGTATAAAACATTTCCGGCATACCGGAACCTTTGGGCCCTTCATAGCGGATAAATACGGCATCCCCTTTTTCTACCTTATGCTTCAGAACCGCATCCAGACATTCCTCTTCGCTGTCAAAGGGTCTTGCCCGCAAAACTGCCTGATACATTTCTTTCGGACAGGCCGTATGCTTGATGACCGCGCCTTCCGGCGCGAGGTTTCCTTTGAGCACCGCGATACTGCCGTCGATTCCAAGCGCTTTCTCATAAGGTCTGATGATATCTTCCCTCGTCAGCTCCACATGATAGCGGGCATTAAAGTCCTGCAGCCACTTTTCGCAGCGTTCATAATAACCGTTTTCTTTCAGTTCCTTCAGGTTTTCGCCCAGCGTCTTTCCGGTGACGGTCATCACATCCAGATGCAGATGCTCTTTGATTTCCTCCATGATGGCCGGAACGCCGCCCGCATAATAGAAAACTTCCGCAGGCCATCTTCCGGCCGGCCGGACATCCAGAAGATAACGGGCTCCCCGGTGCAGCCTGTCGAACGTATCTCCTGTTATTTCAATTCCAAATTCATGCGCAATCGCGGGTATATGCAGCAGACAGTTGGTACTGCCGGAAATGGCCGCGTGCACGAGAATTGCATTTTCAAAGCTTTCTTTTGTCACAATATCGCCCGGACGCATATTCGGCATCATCGCGAGTTTCACAGCCTGCTGCCCTGCCTGATAGGCGAACGTGCGCAGATCAGGGCTTGTCGCCGGCATCAGCGCACTTCCCGGAAGCGCAAGCCCCAATGCTTCCGCCATAATCTGCATGGTGGATGCCGTTCCGATAAAGGAACAGGCGCCGCAGCTCGGACAGGCATTACATTTTGCCCAGTTCAGTTTTTCCTCATCGATTTCACCGCGCTGGTACTTCGCGCTGTACATGCCAAGCTGCTCTAACGTCAGCATTTCCGGTCCCGCGTTCATCGTCCCGCCGGGGACAACGACCGAAGGTACATTGACTCTTGCAAGTCCCATCAGATTCGCCGGCATTCCCTTATCGCAGCTCGCCAGATAGACGCCTCCGTCAAAGGGCGTCGCGCTTCCATGAATTTCAATCATGTTCGCGATCATTTCCCGGCTGGCAAGGCTGAAATTAATGCCGTCCGTTCCCTGACTCTCACCGTCACAGATATCCGTCGCAAAATATCTTGCGCCATATCCGCCGGCCGCTTCCACACCCTTTCTGACTTCCTCCACCAGGACGTCCAGATGCCCGCTTCCCGGATGACTGTCCCCGAAGGTACTTTCGATCATAATCTGTGGTTTGGATAAATCTTCCGGCTTCCAGCCGGTTCCGATACGAAGCGGGTCCAGTTCCGGAGCCAGCTCCCGCATTTTCTGACTGATCAGTTCCATATCAATAACCATGCTCCTCTCTCATTCTTTCTGTTCTTCCTTTTCAGACAAAAAAGGAAATCACAAGCGCTACTAAAAATCCGACGCCTCCTACCAGCGTTTCCATAATCGTCCACGTTTTCAGCGTCGTTTTCTCATCCAGTCCCACCAACGATTTCACCAGCCAGAAGCCGGAATCGTTGAAATGGGAGCATACGGTCGAACCGCCCGCTACCGCCGCCGTCACGCAGGCAAGGTACATGGGCGAAAGCTCCGCAATGCCCGGCATCGCCGCAATAATTCCCGCTGCCATCGTCATCGCCACCGTCGCGGAACCAACGCAGATTCTGACCAGCGCCGCAACCAGGAAAGCCACCAGAACAAGCGGAAGATTCGCGGATGCCACCGCATTGCCGATCACATCTCCGAGTCCGGAATACTGCAGCATATAACGCAGTACACCGCCGCAGGCCGTTACCAGCAGAATCAGTCCTGTCGGCTCAAGAGATTTGGTCATAATTTTTTCCAGTTCCGGCAGTTTATATCCATGTTTCGTTCCCAAAAGAAACATTGCCACAAGCGTCGCAAGCAACAGCGCCATGAACGGCTGTCCCAGAAAACTCAATACCGGTTCTATTCCGGAAAGCGCCGGAATCACGCCGGCAAGCGATTTTAAAACGATCAGAACGAGCGGAATCAGAATAATACCCACGACCGTTCCGAAGCCGGGCAGTTTGGATTCGTCGAAATCCTCCTGATTTGCCACATGCTCCGGAACCGCAACTTCATATTTTCTGCCGCAGATGGAACCCCATATGGGTCCGGCCACGATCATCGAGCAGGCGCCGCAGAAGATACCAACCAGAATTACCCAGCCAAGGTCTACATTCAGCATGGTCGCAACCAGTACCGGACCGGGCGTCGGCGGAATAAATGCGTGTCCCACCGCGAGGCCCGCGAGCAGCGGTATCACATAAAATAAGGAAGAGCGTCTGGTTCTTTTCGCCAGCGAAAATGCCAGCGGAATCAGAATAATCAGGCCGGCATCGAAGAAAACCGGCATCGCGATGACAAGCCCCGTAATGCCGAGCGCCCATGCCGCCTTTTTGTCTCCGAACTTCTTAACCATCGTAACCGCCAGCGTCTGTGCACCGCCGGACGCTTCCAGAATCGCCCCAAACATGGAGCCCAGTCCCACCAGAAGCGCAATGCCTTTTAACGTATTGCCGATTCCGTCATCCACCGCCGTCACGATGTCCGAAAACGGCATTCCTGCCACCAGGCCGATCGTCACCGCTCCGATCAGAATCGAAAGCATGGCATGAATTTTAAACTTAATGATTAACAGTAACAGTAGTGCAAGCCCTATCAACGCCGCAATGATAAGTCTTGTAGGATCGAGAACCGTCGCGTCCCCCATAATAGTATCCTCCTTCAACATTTTGATTTGTTCGTCACATCCTCTAATTGATATGACGTCTGATGTATGTTGCGTTTATTATACTATTTTGGTATTTTTTATTCAATACATCTGATGTATTTCACTTTTTTTCTCTGATATAAACAAAAACGGCCGGAAATAATATATCCGCCTGCCGTTTTTTTGTGCATTTTAACTACATTTTATCTGATATCCTCCCGGACTCGTTCTTTTCCGTTCCTGCCTTTCTCTTTTTTGTACTGTTTTTTCTTTATTGATCAGATGTATTTTTGCGGCTGTACTTCTGTTTTCTCAATCACTGCATGTCCCCTTTTCAGACGCCGATAAATCCGCTTTCATACGGATCAGCATCTGGCGGTTATAGGTCAGATGCATGATCATCGCACATCGCGCTCCGACGGAATCCCCCCGGATAATGGCATCCAGAACCGCCCGGTGCGTTTCGATCGTTTCCTCCATCAACCTGCGGTGCGTCAGATTTACAAAGGTCACAACGGCTGTCTGAATGATCGGCAGAAGCTGTTCCACCACCCGGTTCCTGCTGCACCGGGCAATGCAGGTGTGGAATTCCACATCCTTTTTCGTGTGGTTCTTCCCCGACAGATAAAGCTTCTCCGTTTCATCACAAAGCCGCCTCAGCTCTTCTTTTTCCTCCGGCGTGGCGTGCTCACTGGCAAGCGCCGCAATCTCCGGCTCCAGCATCAGGCGTACCTCAAAAAGCTCCAGAGCAAGCTTATACTTGTCGGTAAATTTTTCCAGTCCGAGCGGGTCCGATTCCGGACTGCTTGTGCCAACCACATAGGTGCCGGAGCCTCTGCGCACCTCCAGAATGCCTTTCGTCACAAGGCTCTTCACCACCTCCCGGATGGTACTCCTTCCTACGCCGAAGCGGCTGGCAAGCTCGTATTCATTGGGAATTTTTTCCCCGATCTTCACCGGCTCATGCAGAATGTAATTCATCAGTTCTTCTTCTACCTGCGGCGCAAGCAGTTTCTGATTCATTTTTTCAATCTGGTACATGCGCGCTCCTTCTGCGCCAATGCCCAAAAGACATCGGCGCATGGGTAATGCGTAAGACTTTTCGGCCTCACATAAGACATCATACCACTTTAGAAGAAGATGTGCAATGTGTCAATATTACATCCCTTCCTTCAAAATCTGATGATCCCGCAGCAGCTTCTCTGCCGCCGTTCCCTTTACAATGCGCACAAGCGGTTTCTTCAACACATTCAACGGCCCCGGCAGTTCCATCTCAAGCGGCGATCTGCCATCCATCAGTCTGACGGAGCTGTCCAGAAGTTCCCGGATATCGTAAACGCTTCCCCATACCTCCGGTACGCCTCTGTCCAC
>CALDLG010000059.1 GCA_937910785.1 uncultured Lachnospiraceae bacterium
AACAGATCTCTGTATTCGCCCCAGAGTTTATTCCCGTCAATGACTCTGCCGCTTTCCTCATCCGTTATCACTCTTCCAAGATAAACCGACACGCTTAATCGCTCCTCATCGATTAGTTTCATATGCTCTTTAATCTGCTGAAACTCCAGTTGATTTACCTGTTCCGCAAAAAAATTTTCCCGAACCCTGTCCGCATAATTTCTGTTCCAGATTTCCAGAACTTTTCGATAATAGTCCACAAAATTTTTTTTCAGAAGCATCTCCCAGATTTCCTGACGCGTGATCAATAATCCTGAATTCACCCGGATATCCTTTGCATATACTTTTCCCGGCTCATCGATCCGAAAGAAATATGTTATCCCGGCTCCGTCTTTTCCATAAGAACGATTAATTCTCCCCAGAAACTGTTCTTCACTGTCCATTTTGCTGATATTTTTATACCCGATTTCCATATCGATATCGATGCCTGCTTCTATTACCTGTGTAGAAATCAAAATAACCGGATTATCTTTCTTTTTGATTTCATTTATTATTTTTTTTCGTTCAAAAATGCTGTCATCGCCTGTCATACAGAATATTTTTTCTTCTAATGCTTCATCTTCCTGAAACATTCTGTAGAATTCTTCCGCGTGTGATTTCGTAATGAATTCTATTAATATTTTTTTCTGTCTTCCACAGTTGCTCCTGACATGGCGATACAATGCCTCCATTGTCACCGCTTCCCGTAAAAGCTCATCGCTTATTTCAACTCTTTCTTTAAAACAGGGATGCTCAAAATACTTTCTGCGGTCCGTAATCAAATAAACGGCCTGTCCGGGCTTTTCTTTTAATATTTCCAAATCAGGCAGCGTCGCGGACATGATGATGACTTTCATATGAAGAAACGACGTCAATTCTGTTAAAAAAGTGATAATTTCTCCCCAGATCGTATTTTTATAGCTCTGTATTTCATCCAGAATTATGACGCTTCCAACCAGCTGATGAAATGCAAATACGGACTCTTTGCTGTCCCCAAAAAGAATATCGAAAAAACTGACGTGCGTCGTTAAGATCATGGAATAGTTCAGAAACTGTCTGTTTAAAAGCGCACGCTCATAATAATCGTTCTTCTCTTCCAGTGCATCCCTTTTCCGTCCATCCTTTACACACCTGATCGGCGTAACAGAGTTAATGACCGCAATTTCTTCCAGCATTTCCGGATGCCCTTCGAAGATTTTCCGCATGATTTCCTGATTCTGTTCAATCAGTGTGTTAAACGGATACACATAGTATATTTTTTTCAGATTCTTATCCTTTTCAGCAAGCCGCATGCTCAGGTTCATGGCAATATTGCTTTTCCCGCTGCCCGTCGGCGCCTCCAGATAAAATATATTTTTTCCCCATTCCTTTATCAGCTGTCTCTCGGCGTCCAGAAAGATTTCATTCCGCAGTACATTGATCTGTTTATTCTGTTTTAATTGTTCCGTATTCATGGGATAAGCAGTTGATTCATAACTGCGTATGAACTGATTGATCTCCGTCTGTCGAAGAACTTCCTCAAAGCAGGCGAGGTGATTTATTCCGTATGCTTCCTCCGTCTTTATGCCGGACATAAATTCTGAAGTCGCATAATAATCTGATGCAACAAGCATCGAATAAGCAAGTTTTCCGTAAAAATATAAACGGATTCCCTGCTGCGCCGTCTGTACTTTCCGTATATTTTCCAAAAGCTTTTTATATTTTTCCAGTCTGCTTTTATGCAGGGTAAAGGGTTCCGTACAGACCTGCGCACAGCATTGTTGGAAAATCCCCGGAATCTCTCTGTAATTCCCGTCACACAGACTTTCCAGGAAATTTTTCAGCGGCAAAAGCCCACTATGATGCCTGGCGATCGCACAGGCATTACACAGCATGATCATGCACAGCTTCTTTTCCGCCTTACTGCCGGCTTCCTGTATTTTTCTGTCATAATAATCTATATATAAAACAGCCGATAAAATAGAATGCTCATTTCTGGCAGCTCGATAAGCAGGATTTTTTCCAATTTCTTTTCTTAACATAACATTTCTTTGAAAATTGGGGTTAAGCTTTCCGACATCGTGAAAGGTAACGATATTGCAAAGCATTTCCCTGATCAGACCTTCTGTTTCCTTCCCTGCACCGTCCAGATATTCTGCCTCCAGAAACCGAATTTGTTCATCGATTTTCTTATCCTTATAAATTCGTGCAAAATACTTCTGGCAGAGCGCCGTATGCTCCTCCAACGTTTCCCAATCTTCTTTCCGGCCGTCTTTATGTGCATAATACGAAGATGGATTTTTTAAAATCTGATCAACCTTCAAGAAAACATCTTCCATGCATCTATTTTCCATGATCCGCCTTCCTTTTATCAGAAAAACATCCTGTTCTTATCATTTATTCGGTATACCTTCTGATTTTCCCAGGAAACTGCCGCATCCGTATAAATAAAGCTCTGCAAAATATAGTTATTGGTCCAGGCATCCAGCCGGATGGGCAATTTTTCTTCATACCTGAACGTCGTTTCTAAAGCATCATCCCAGAAATCATCGCTGACATACAGTGTTCCATTTTCTTTCGGAAATAAGGAATCTATATTTCCTTTCCCGCAGGCTGCTTCTTCCGCCTCTTCTATGGATATATGCGTAATATCGGCAAAATGATCGTTTTTCCCCAGATATGGAATATAAACGCACTTTTTCTGCCGTATCGCGTCACTGAGTTTCTCTGCCTCTTCACAGTCAAGCAGTACAAAAATTTCCCATGAAGGGTCTTCCAGCCACTGTTCCTTCACGATCAGATTCCCGCCCTGCTCTGCGGAAGCATAGCCTACCGAGTTATTAAAGACTTGTATTTTCTTTCGGATAAAACCATTGGAAGCCATGGGAACGATCGATACATGCAGCGATGCCAGTTTTTCATAAAATTCCGGAAAGCCTTCCTCCATTTTTCCTTTTTTCTTTACCAGACCATACTTTTGCGTATGTCCCCCATAACCAAGAATCGCTCCGAAAATACCGATCAGCGCAACCTTATGGATGTTTCCATAGGTAAAATAAACGTAAGTATTTACTTCCGGCTTTTTAAAAAAAGCAGTCTTCCCACTTAATATAAAGTGCAACGTCTTCATTCTTTTTCCTCAGTTTCTACATTTCTTTTTGTGTCAGGATATTCCGTATTTTCACCGTTTCCAGATTATGTTTCAGAATCGTTGTATCCGGATTATAATATACTTCTACCGACAATATATTTTCCGATAATTCTTTTAGCAGTTCTCCGCAGGATACGGAAATGCTGTTTTTTTCTTCTCCTTTTTCAAACATAACATACGTCGTCAGATCAGGCAGATAGGTATCCTGCTTTGTCTCGACAAACAATGCAAATTCATTTTCACAGCCCGCTTTGGAATTCGTCGCAAAAGAGGTTGCACACACCAGCGCAGTCCGTTTGAAATTAAGATAATCCTCCTGCGTATATCCTTCCGTTACACCCAGCTCCACAAGTTCCTGATAGTCGGCGGGATTTATGACAAATGGATACAGATAATGCGCTTCGTCGCTGACAATCTTCGTTCCAAGCGTGGAATTTTTGGCATCTTCATCTTTTGAGTCTCTGAAAGGCGATAAAATCTGCTGCTCCTGCGGCTCCGTCATATCATACACATTAAATCCCTGACCGATCTGTACGGCCCCCGTAATGGCGATATTATTTCCCGCCTCCGCATATGTTGCACCGAAATTCTTCACATCAACCGCCGCCATAAGATTGCACAGCACCTTTTTGGTATCCTTCGCCTCTTTCTTCGTGGTTTCTCCGAAAAGGAAATCATACCGTTCCTTCAGAGAACGGGGAATGAGAGAAACTTCCCCTTTCTTTTCCGCAAATTTCATCGATTTAATATATAAAACTTTTTTTCCTTCGTTCTCCCACATTTTTTTCATGGGATACTTCAAAGCCTTATCGCTTCCGAATGTCCTGCCATCGGAGATGGTTTTCGGATACCCTGAAAAATCCGCATTCCAGTTTGCCATAATGGACGAAATCCCAATCACACCATATACTCGTTTATTCACTTGCTTTTTCCTCCTTCTTTTCCAGCAGTAAATTATCTATTACAAATCCGGCGCTGATCATATCCTGCATAATCTCCCCTTCAGGCACATAGCACTCCAGCATGCCATATAATCTGCTCACTTTCCCGGCGCCGACCGGAATCGCATAATTGTATTTCTTATAATATTTTACGAGCAGCTCCTTGAGCATCTTATCCGTCCGCGCATTCAAAAACGGATTAATCAGCGACTGTTTCTTTTTTCCTGCCTTACTCAGCCAGACAAAATATCTGGCCATCTGTCCGACCGCGAAATAATATTCCCTGTCACTCTGGATTCCCGTATACTCATCCGACAGGATTCTGATTTTCAGGTCCTCCCTGATCGTGATGGAAAAATCCGCCATATCCTCTCCTCCTTTTGCAAAATATTGCTTTAATGACCATCTTAAATTCAGCTGTCTGGCAGCTTTCAGCATATATTCGTTCCGAATGGAATCTCTGATCAGCTCCATGGAAAGTCGATCGAGCAGGTCCGCCATACCCACGTCGTTTCCCAGATGAAACCAGCCAAACAGCTTTCTTCTGTACATCAGAAGCATTCTTTTTACGCTTTCATCGGTAAGCTTTATTTTCTCTTCTTCAGAAAAATAATTGGAGATCAATACGCCGGAAAAGAAAATATCATCGATCATTCCTTCCAGCTCCTGCCTCGTTTCACAGATTTTGCCGAATTCATATTCCGGATTTTTCGCATCCTCAATCCCCAGCCTGTTCTCATATTCAAAAGGGGGGTTCAGGCGGTTGTCAAAATAAGGCACAACATCCTGATCGTGGATTTCCACTTCTTTTCCCTTCCGGATTCTTAAAAAAAACCCTTTCACGGAGTCCGATGGATATTCCGCGTTTTCAAAAGCCTTAAAATTTCGCCGCTCCATATCGACGTAAAGATTGTACTTTCCAACCATTGCAAAATTCATGAGATAATCGAAAAACTGCTTCTGCAGCATGACATCCTTCCTGTTTAACAGATAAGGAGCCGCGCTTTTTCTCGTCTTGATCGACAAAAAAGGTTTCTTGGCGTTCATCCCCTGATTATTATCCGGCAGTCCATATACCTCGCCCTGTATCGCTATATTATATTGATTGCTGTTATAGAGGTTGGGGATAAAATATCTGTCTCCCTCTTTCAGGTAAATCTCCTTATCCGCCTCAAAGAAAATTTTCAGATAATCCTTTTTCCGGAAATCGATCTCGATATTCAGTTTTTCCATTACGTATTCTTTTAGCGAAAAAATATGAGTGTCAATCCATTCCTTGTTTCTCCGCAAGGCCTCCACATCGACCGGCCCGATGGTTTCCTCCAGTTTCTGATAAATGGACAGCGACTTTGTCTTCTCGCATTTTCTTTCCAGATACTCCAAAACATCATAATATCCGTCAATGATCTGCTGCGTCAGTTTTCCGGCTTCCAGACTTTCCTTTTTTACCCAGAAGGAAAGATAATTGTTAGAATGAATGATTTTCTCAGAATCCTGCGGTTTATTCATGGAAATCAGATCGCTGTGATAATCAAAGTACAGAAATTCCCGAAAAAAGGAAGCATTTCTGTTGATTTCGCCCGATTTCTTATCCAGCCTGAATTCCGTCACTTCCCGGATTTCCCCATCCGTTCCGACAAGTATGTAAGTGCCGTCTTTCGGAATATAATCCTCTAAAATCAGCCTTTCTCTTTCTTCCTCCGTATAGCTCCCGAATATCTCCAGACATTCCCCTAACATAAGCCACCTCCCTGTCAGCGTAATTTACAGCACTCAGGATTTTACCTGCCTACAGCCAGCGATAATTGCATGTTCCGTACCCCCTTGCATTCATCTCACCGATTCCCGTGCCGACTGCCATCTGGGCCAGCGCCTGCGCCGTCCTGTTTTCCGCAATATGCAGACGCAGCTTATCTCCCAGCAGCCGGATTCCTTTATATTCCACGGCTATCGGCGCTTTGTTCAGGAATTCGATTCCGGTAAACAGCTCAAAATCCTCTGACAGCTTTTCACCATAAAACTGATTCCACTTTTTCAGCAGATTTATTTTCAGCCGCTCCTCATACTGTTCGATGGAAAGCGTGTCCTTCCAGAACCCGCTCTCACACTTGAGAATTACGGGTGTCAACGAAAACAGCAGATCGATGTGCTTCTGCGAAATCAGTTTTATCTCCGCCGTAAGCGCCTTCATGGTTTCCGTATAGCCGTTTACGAGCTGTCTTTCAAAGAAACGGGCAAGCTTCCCGTCAATTGTCCGAATCGTCAGCGTATATATTTTATCTCTATGATAGATCCTGTCCGGCTCAATCGGAAAAAGCGAATCATAGCAATAATTTTTATACTTATTTTCGTCATGCAGCCTTGCAAGCTCTGTGCTTTGAACCAGTCCCCGGTCTATCAGAGAGGCTGTCTCCGCCTGTATTCCGGATACCGGAATATCTTTTAAAAGATATATCTTCAATCTGATCTGCATTACTTTTATCATCGCGTCTCCTGCCCGTTCTCCCCCTGTGACTCTGCGACAACAGCCATGCTGTCCGAAAAGCCTGCATGGCATGCCGTACACAGAAATCAGTTGTCAGAACCTGTATCCAAATATTGGTAATTGTCGAATCTTAACTGTTATTTATTATATAACATTCTTTTTTGTATTGCAAGACTTACTTTTATATTACATAGCTTTGATTCACTTTAATTCACTTGAAACCCGTAATTTACACCATGTGTTCCTGTTTATCATCTTTTTATATTCCAGAGCTTATTCAAATACACCTGCGTGTTCCTGTTTATCATTCCACAAAATGCCATTCCGCGCCTGGCCTTTACTCCTGCCGTTTCAACCACTTCGCATACAAATCCGGCCGCAAAAGCTTCGTACGCTCGATAGATTGTGCGAGCCGCCACTCGTCCACTTTCGCGTGATTTCCCGAAAGCAGTATTTCCGGCACCTTTTTATCCCGCCAGACTTCCGGCCTGGAATACTGCGGGTACTCTAACAAATCGTTATGAAAAGACTCCGTCATTGCCGATTCGTCATTGTGAAGCACACCCGGTACAAGCCTTGCAACGGCATCGATCATCACCATCGCCGGAAGCTCTCCGCCTGTCAGCACATAATCTCCGATGGAGATATAATCGGTAACGATTTCTTCCAGAACCCGCTCGTCAATTCCTTCGTAATGGCCGCAGAGAAAAATGAGTTCCTCTTCCTGTGCCAGCTCTTTCGCCAGCTCCTGATGAAATGTCCGGCCCTGCGGCGTCACATAGATGACTCTGGCCTTTCTGCTGATTCTTTGCGCAATCGATAACCATGCATCATAAACAGGCTGTGCCTGCATCAGCATGCCGGCGCCTCCTCCGTAAGTATAGTCGTCTACTTTCCCATGCTTATCCGTCGTATAATCCCTGATGTTGACGGCTTCAATCGAAATATGCTGTTTTTCCACCGCTCTGCCAAGGATGCTGGTATGCAGTCCCTGCATGACCATTTCCGGAAAAAGCGTCAATACATGAAAATTAACCACGATTTTCTCCTGCCCACGCGTTATAAAAGCCCATCCATAATATGAACCGTCATAACTGCTTTTTCCATATCAATCTTCAAAATGCATTCTTTGATGGCCGGAAGCAGCGCCTCTTTCCCCTCTTCCATCTCCACAACATAGACATCATTCGCGCCCGTTTCCAACACATTTTTCAAATTTCCAAGAGGCGCGCCATCTTCCGTAACAACCTGCATTCCGATCAGATCGGCAACAAAATATTCATCCTTTTTCAGTCTGACCGCCTTTTCTCTCGATACAAGAAGTTTTGCGCCTTTATATTTTTCCATATCGTTAATGGAATCAAAACCTTTAAATTTCAGAATAGCATATTGTTTAAAAAACTTAACGCCTTCTATCTCCATCGTCAGCCGTTCTTTTTCGGTTTCCACAATTACTTCTTTCAGTTTTTTAAAACGGCCCGCATCATCTGTCGTCGGGAATACCTTTACCTCGCCCCGGATGCCATGCGTCTGTGTGATTACACCGACCTGTAACTCAGATATCATTTTATATCAATGCCCATGCCTTTCTCTGCTCCATAAGCTTCCGGTCAAATACAACGCCGGATACCACTGCAAAACAGCCCCACGAAAACATCATGAGGCTGCACATCTTTAAATAATTTCCACATCCACTCTCTTATTATCTTTCGAAGATGCCGCTTTCACGACCGAGCGGATCGCCTTTGCAATTCGTCCCTGCTTACCGATGACCTTACCCATATCAGATGCTGCCACATGAAGCTCAATGGTAATGTTTTTTCCCTCTTCCTTCTGCGTTACAACGACTTCATCAGGATTATCCACAAGCGATTTTGCAATTACTTCTACCAATTCCTTCATAATCTTACCTCCAGAAGTACAACAAACAGATTCCCTCTCTTACGTTTAAATAATTCCTGCGTTTTTGAAGATCTTATTGACAACTTCCGTAGGCTGTGCGCCGTCTGCAATCCATTTCTTCGCCGCTTCTTCATCGAGCTTGTAGGTACTCGGATCTGTGTTGGGATCGTAAGTTCCGATTTCAGCGATACATCTTCCGTCTCTCGGAGATCTGGAATCTGCAACTACAATTCTGTAAAAAGGAGTTTTCTTCTTTCCCATTCTTCTTAATCTGATTTTAACTGCCATTTCTTCTGCCTCCATTGTAAAAATAATATTATATTGAAAACCCTAAAAAGGGAGTTTTCCCATGCCGCCGAACATTCCCCTGCCACGCTTTCCGCCTCCGAGCATTCCCGGCATCTGCTTCATCATCTTCTGAGACTGTTCAAATTGTTTGATAAATCTGTTTACCACACTGATATCCACACCGGCGCC
>CALDLG010000060.1 GCA_937910785.1 uncultured Lachnospiraceae bacterium
TCCACGAGCTTAGCATCCGCTACTGCCTTTCACGGAGCGTAAGCGTGCCTCCAAGAGAAGATGACGCCGCAGGTCAGGAAAGGGGAGCGGCAGTGCTTCCTTTTCCGAATCGTTGAAAAAAACACGACTTATGGTACACTTGTAAAAACGCAGAAAGCTGAGACGGACTATGTGGATTTGGAGCCGGAGCAGATGATAACTGAAATATGGCGTTGTACCTGTCGGAATTGGAGGGGAGAAAAGTGCATATCAGACAATATCAGCCGTCAGACTGCATAGAACTGACAAAGCTGTTCTATAATACGGTCCATACTGTCAATGCAAAAGATTATGCAAAGGAGCAATTAGATGTATGGGCAACAGGACAGGTGGATTTGGAGAAATGGAATCAGTCGCTTCAGGAACATTTTAGCGTTGTTGCCGTTGAAGGAAAAATGATCGCAGGCTTCGGGGATATAGATAAAACAGGCTATCTTGACCGCTTATATGTTCACGCTGATTATCAGGGAAAAGGAATTGCCACTGCTATATGCAATCAGTTAGAGCAAGCGGTTCAGGGGAGTATTTATACGCATGCTTCTATTACAGCAAGACCTTTTTTTGAAAAAAGGGGATATAAAGTAATAAGAAAACAGCAGGTAGAGAGACAGGGGATTGTTCTGATAAACTATGTTATGGAAAAAGAAAAATGAAGTGCGGTCGGCATAATTGGAGCGGCAATTTATATATACATTTTCAATTTTTGCATGACAATCAGGCATTAGAAGAAGGATATTATCTCTGGTCTCCGCCCATACCGGCCTCCGGAATAGTTGTATCCATCAGGCTGTTTTCAGGTAAACAGAAGGTAACAGCAAAAAATTATTCGAGAGAAAGCAGGTAATTATTTGAAGACTACATTCGACATAATAAAATTTGATTCCCACAGAGAAAATAACCGTTTGGAAGTGAAACGTGCCAATGGAGGGCTTCCGGTAGCTTTATGGGAAACATATTCTGCTTTTGCCAATACTTGTGGCGGAGTTATCTTGTGGAATCTGCTACACAATCACCAGCAATGTAAATCTTTTAACGGAAGACGATATAGAAGTTTATGACGTAGGAGAGGATTTGATTATAGTAATATATGTCCCAATGGAAAAACGTGAGCAAAGACCGATATACATCAATGATGATTTGTTTGATGGAACATTCCGCCGAGACCATTCAGGGGATTACCACTGCACAAAGTCACAGGTAAAAGCCATGCTTCGTGACCAGACAGATGATACCATGGATATGAAGGTTCTTGATGACATTCCGATGGAAGATCTGAACTATGAGACGGATCATGCATGTAGAAACAGCCACAGGGCATTAAGGCCGGTACATGATGCATTACGGGAGGCGCTTGCGAACTGTCTCGTAAATGCAGATTATTTTGGCGTGCGGGGAGTTGTTATCAAAAAGGAACAGGACAAGCTGATATTGGAGAATCCGGGCTACATCAGAACAGGTAAAGAGCAGATGAGGATTGGCGGTATATCTGATCCACGCAATAAGATATTGTTAAAGATGTTCAACATGGTAGATGTGGGAGAGCGTGCAAGCGAAGAAAACAAGTGATAAAAAGCAAGCGAAGAAAACTATTGAAAACATGGAAAAATCAGGAATTATTTGCATGAACATGGTGAAGCAGACACAAATGATATTGCTGATTTTATAGATTTAAGCCCGGCAAGAACAAGAGCTATGCTTGCGGAGATGGAAGAGGTTCGGTCGAGCGGAGGAAATAGAAACAGGAGATATGTACTGAAAAGTGATTAAATGAAACCCGTTTGGTAAAAGGGTGAAAGAAAACACATTCAACTATTGTTCGAATAGTACAAGGGTATATTATTTATTCTCTATGGCAGGTGGTCTATAGGATAGCCTGCCTTGTTTATATTATCGTGATTTGGATAAAATGAATGTTGCCAGCAAAAGTAGATTGATTTTAACATTTACATTGACGTGTAACGACGAATGCGTTACGATGTAACTAAAGGAGATGATTTGATATGGAAAAGACGGCAACCTTAAATTTAAGAGTAAATCCAACAGTAAAACAACGGGCTGAAGATGTGCTTGCACGATTAGGCATTCCGATGTCTACTGCAATAGATATGTATCTCAATCAAATTTCATTAACAGGAGGAATTCCTTTTGCGGTAACATTGCCGAAGGCCCCTTCCATTCTCAATGCAGATTTAATGACAACAGAGGAGATTCATGGGAAATTGCAGGAGGGTTATGATGATATGCAGGCTGACAGGGTGCAGGATGCTGTTTCTGCTTTTACGAAATTTAGGGAGAGTCATTAAGTATGAAACAATATAGGGTACAGATTACAGATAAAGCGTTAGCGGATATGGAGGAAATCTATAACTATATTGCGATACAGCTTCAGGCGCCGGAAAATGCAATGGGACAATATAACCGGATTGCGAAAGCTATCGAGGAACTAAACATATTTCCGGAGAAAATAAGGCTTATGGAATCTAAGCAGGAACGGACATTGGGTTTAAGGCAGTTGGCGGTAGATAATTATTCAATTTTCTATGTGATTGAAAATGAGAGAGTTATTGTAATGAGAGTATTATATAGCGCGTCTGATATTGAGTTAAGGCTGAAGAGCTAATAAGCAAAATTATGACATATAAAATATTTTTGATATGATATAGGTAAGCAGAAATACAGAAGAAATGTAAAGAACGAAGGAAAAGGATGGCGGAATGGGAAAAAATAGTTCCAAAGGTAAATGAGTCAGCAGAATTTTTGGAAATAACTATTGAGCCGGTCAATGACTGTTAACATTTGTCCGGCCAGAGCAAAAAGATCGGGTAGAATAGCAGAACAACACGCATTTGAAGATGCGTTGGAAAAAGCGCATGGAATCGGTAAATTGTGAACCATGCGTTTTTTGAAAACTGTTTTCATTGGTTACGATGCGGTGTAAAATAGATTAAAAATCAGAAATTTTTCATAGACGAATTTATTCAGCCTGCGAATATTGGGCTTTGCAGCCAAATGTTCGCAGGCTGAGAACGGCATGGATGATTAGTGTGAGCGACGGTTCATGGGAGGATACAAATGACAGATCAGGAGAAGCTTCAGAGAGTTCAGGATGAGGTGAATTATGTGATCAGGGGAAAGGGAGACGTGGTCTGCCGGGTGCTGGCGGCGATGATCGCCGGCGGGCATATTCTGATGGAGGATATTCCGGGCGTGGGGAAGACGACGCTTGCCACGACCTTTGCGAGAGTGTTGTCTCTTGCGTATCGCCGTGTGCAGTTTACGCCGGATGTGCTGCCCAGTGATCTGCTTGGTTTTTCCATGTATCATAATAAGACCGGGGAGTTCATGTTTCATGAGGGCTCCGTTTTCTGTAACCTGTTTCTGGCGGATGAGTTAAACAGAACCTCTCCCAAAACGCAGTCGGCGCTGTTGGAGGTAATGGAGGAACATCAGGCCAGCGTGGAGGGAGAGACGAGAAAACTGCCGGAGCCGTTTGTCGTCATTGCGACGCAGAATCCGATCGGCTCTTCCGGTACGCAGATGCTGCCGGAATCCCAGCTGGACCGATTTATGATCTGTCTGTCGATGGGGTATCCGGAGCATGGGGATGCGGTGGAGCTGCTGCGGGGCGAGGTATGGAAGAGGGCGGAGGAGCTGCGGCCGGTAATCACGCTGGAGGAATTGCGGGAAATGCGTCAGGCGACGGAAAAGATTTTCGTGCATGATGCAATTTATGAATATATTGTGTCGTTGACGGAAGCTACCAGAACACATGAGCTGTTTGCGATGGGAGCGAGTCCCAGAGCGTCTATTGCGCTGCTTAAGATGGCAAGGGCGATGGCGTACATCGCAGGCAGAGATTTCGTGACGGCGCAGGATGTGCAGATCGTATTACTGGACGTGCTGCGGCATCGTGTCAGGCTTGGCGCGCGGGCGCGGGCGGAAGGAAAAAATATGCGAAGCTGTATACAGGAGCTGTTTCAGGTCGTAAAAAGCCCCCGGAGCTGAGCCGGAATCCGGCTTTGATATAGAAGGGGATTTCCAAGAGGTGTCGAATGGAACAAAAGATGCGATTTCAATTACGCCCGATCCGTATCATTGGTTATCTGATCTGTCTGGCGTCTGCCTTTTTTCTGTATAGTGTGCTGAGAAGTTATTTCCTGTGGCTCGCCATTGTGATCATGCTTCTGTTTCCGGCGCTGTCTGTGGCAGGAACGGTATATTTGTGTGGGAATCTCGTGCCGGAAATATCCGCTGACAGGAAGAAGGTTTTCCGTTCGGAGGCAGTTCTTGTGGAGCTGCGTCTTCGGAACCCGGTATGGTTTTTGGCGCTTCACACGCAAATGAAGCTGGCCGTTTCCAATACTTTTCTGGAGCGGCAGGAGATTCTGACGGCCGTGCTGCCGACAGCGGCGCATCAGGTAAACTCTTTGAAGCTGTCCTTCGGGGCGGAGGAGCAGGGGCGGTATGTGATCAGCTGTGACATGCTGCGTCTGCGCGATATGATGGGTTTTTTTGACTGCAAAAAGCCTGTTTCGCTTTCCGAGGAGTTTTATGTGCTTCCTCATCCGGGAGAAGCAGGAAGAATGGATGTTACAGGATTCATGGAAGGCGCTGCGGAGCGGGAAGAGAGCCGGCATAAAGGAAATGATTTTTCCCAGGTGAGCGATGTCCGGGAGTATCTGCCGGGAGATCGTTTGCGGGATATTCACTGGAAGCTGTCGGCCAGACAGGATACGCTCATGGTGAAAGAGCGGGTGTCCGCGGCGGGCAGCGAGATGATGCTGCTTCTCGATCTGACGGAGGATGCGAAGCAGGCGGAACAGATACTGGAGCTTGCCGTAGAATTAGGTCAGAGTCTGACTGGTCAGAGACTCCCGGTGTGTTTTCTGTGCTGGAGCCGGCCTGCATTCCAATGGGAAGAATACCGCTGCGGCACAGGGGCGGAGCTGGAAGAAGCATTTTGTGGAATCTTCGGGCTTTCGTTGTCTGAACGGGTCAATGAGCGGGCGCAGGAACATATGCGAAATTTTTATCCTCATTTGAGATCCTATCTGGCGGTAACGGCGCATGACGGGGTGGTAAAGGCGGTTATGAGGGAGAACGGCTAGAATCGGCCAGCGTGAAAGGAAGAGGGCGGAGAGTATACTTCGCTTTTATGTTTTCAGGAAAAATACGATACTATTAGTTAGATAAGAAAAATCATAATTTGAGAGAAACGATGTATATAGAATATCTGGTGGATTTATGCTAAGATAAAATTATATAAAGATTTGGTTGAATAAGCGTATTTTGTTGAAAGGATATGGCGTGATGAACGATTTGAGTAAAATAAGTATTCAACAATATAAGACAGATGTGGGATTTCGTACACTTGTAGAGGGAGTAAATGATAATTTATACATTGTTCCGAAATACCAAAGAAAGTATCGTTGGTCTGAAAAGCAGGTGGCAGCATTAGTTGAATCGCTAATTCTCGGCTTTCCGATTCCTCCGATTTATACTTGTAGGAATGGAAAAAACCAATTGGAAATATTAGATGGCCAGCAACGTGTCCTGAGTTTATTTTTCTATTATATAGGGTATTATTTAGATAGGAAAAAAAACAATTCGGTAGATTTTTCAGAGATTGAAACGGAAAATGATTCTTTTAAAGAAGCACTGACAAATCAACTGGCATTAGAAAAACTTCATATTCAGATCAGGGGAGAAGGTGAAGAAGAGGTTAATGTGGATTACGCAGACCTTCCTGTGGAATTGAAAAGGCGTATAGATTATACATCTATTACCGTGATTGAGATAAAAATTGATGATGAAAAACAGCGTACTAAAATACTAAGAAAAATTTTTGAAAACCTGAATGCACGAGGATCACTTTTAACACAGCAGGAGTTAAGAAATGGAATATATGTCTGTGATTTTTATAATATGTTACAGGACTATAACAGGCATAATGAAAAATGGAAAAAAATATGGGGAAAAGAAGATGCCGCAGAACGTGATATGGAGACTCTTCTGCGATTATGTGCACTAAAAAGGTATGTTAAAATTGAAAGGGAAGAGAAGGGGGATTTTAAGTTTTCGATAGAAGAATATAATAGTTCTTATGTTAAATTGTTGGATAAGTTTTCAGAAGATGTTATGGATTTTGATGATAAACAAATTGAAGAATATAAAAAGAGTTTAATCTGTTTTTTTGATTTATTTCAAATAAATACGACGCAATCTTCGAAAGTGGCATTATTGGAAAGTTTTTATATTGTGCATGAAAAATTAGGTGTTGACAAGCCCATTACTTCTGATATATATAAGAAAGTTTTGGGAGATTCCAGATATGTATCTCATGCAAGACAAGGGACTGTAAAAATGAAAAGCATGAACGAAAGGTGGAAAACAGTATATGAGATTTGGACTGGGAATGATGAATGATATTGTTGAAAAAATATTTGAAGAAACATTACCTTATCCAGATAGCATTGTCATAGGAGATAATTCCAGTGGCAAAACACTGTTATTAAAGCTTTTTATAGAAAAAGCAAAAAATGATAGAGAAGTGTATTTTATAGATGCTGTCAATCGAGGATTTGATGTAAAAAAAATCTCCAGAACAGTTCAAAAACCAAAGTATAAAAAAGCAATTTTGGAAACCAGATTGCAGGAAGCATATTTTAATCTGGTGGATTCCTTTAATTGTTTTGGAACTTTAACAGAGCGGATTGAAATAATTTATCAATTATATGAAAAAGAGGTACAGGATTTATTTTTTGAATTGACAAATGATCGATTTCAGATTCTTTTTGATAATACATTAGGAGAAGTGGATTTTGGGAATGAAAAAGGACTCCTATCCAGTGGTTATCAGGCTATTGTGCGCATATTGCTTGAGTTGTTGTATTATCAGGATATGGAGGTAAAAAAGAAATTTTTACAATCAGCATGGGTTATTATTGATGAATTAGATGAGTATTTATCTCCAAGATATGCTGCTGTTATACTGGAATTTTTAAAGGAAAAATTCCCCTGGGGAAAATGGATAGTGACTACTCATTCCTGCGATTTAGTGGCAAATACAAAGGATTCCAATTTGATAATTTTGGAGAATGGAAACTGTGAAGTTGTTGATATCAATGACTATCCTTCTGTTTCTGAAGTGCAGATTATTTTCGAAAGAGTTTTTGGAAATCAGGAAAGCTCAAACTTTGATATAGAAAATATTTTGAGAAGATTGTTCAATAACAAATTGAACAATGTATGGGGGGAGAATGATGAAACTTGTCTTAAAAAGTTAGAATCGCAAAAGCTGACAGCTTCACAACAGGTAATTGTACGTCAGATTCAGGAATGGTGAACGTGATATGGAAGATTATTTGCTGCTTGATATACCAGTATTTCAACCTCGATACAAAAAATGGAAAAAGTATGGTTATCATAATCCCATGGAAAAGAATAATTTAAAAGATGTGCTTGAAGAAAGTACAGGTGGATATTGTATGTACTGTTATGCGCGAATTCGTGTAGATGGGAAATTATTTGCAAATTTAGAACATGCGATTGAAAAGAGTAATTCAGATAAATTATCTGAATGTATTCCCAATATTGGCATATCTTGTTCGGTTTGCAATCAGACATTTAAACGTATTGGGGAACGTAAAAGGAAAATAAACAAAGATACTGTTATTCAATATGAAAAATCCAGCAAGTGTTCGGTAAAATATCGTAAGCAATGTACAGTTGCCTGTAAAGCATTAAGAGCATTGCAGAATAGTTACAGCAAATTATGTGGCGCAGAAATATTATTACAGCCTATGGGGATCAGAGGCAATGACTCAAATGAAATATTGGCTGTGCAGTATAACGTTATGAGCATGGAATTTGAGCCTGCAGGAAATACATATGCATATTCAGATAAGGAAATATGGTTTATTGAAACACATATACGGAGATTTCGATTGAATGATCCAAAATATCGTTCCAAACAACTATTCAACTTTATCAAAAATGTTATAGATAATCATGGAAAAATACCAGCATACGAATACAATAATTTAATTGTAGAATTGTTTTGCAAAAAGCTTTTGGGTAAATCTCAGGAAGAAATATTAAAAATTTGTGAGAGTATTTATATTATCACATTTTCTAAAATGTAGTTGACGATTTATTTGCAGATAAGATAATGAAATATCCGGCGGTTCCCTTTTATCAACACTGAATTCCAGATACAAACCAAAAAAAGATGATGACGAAAATGCGATAACCGGGGAAAGACGATAGCGGGGGATCAACATGAGAAAACGTCGAAAAAACGACGCGGAGGCGGCGCATTTCATAGCAGGTCTGGTTTTACGGCCGGAAGCGGCATCGCAGGAGGAAAACAGAATCTTTACATTGTTTTTTAAGGGCGTTCTCGTCTATCTGATCGTTATGGGCACGATGGGATGCTTTCTTTCTGCGTTGAAAATAGAATATTCCCGGTGGACCGTTCATGTTATCGTTTTTTTGATTGCAGTGCTATGTTCTATGCTGTATTATAATAAGTATGTGATGAATATCGGCTATTTGGCTGTTCTGGCAGTCATGGTATTTGCGGGAGGCGGATTTAGCCGGTATATTAACAGTGGATTTTATTCCGTCATGAATGAGGTGGCGCAGGCGGCTTCGGATTTTTTTCATACGAGCGCCATGCGCAGTTACGGGGAACAGATCGGAAACCGGTATCTTGCGGTAACGGTTTCCATGTGTTATATAGGCTGTGTGTGCAGCGTTCTGCTGAGCATAACCATTTCCAGAAAGCTGCGGCATCTGCTGGCTTTTCTCATAAGCGCAGGACTTATGCTGATTCCGCTCTATTTTGATCTGGAGCCGGAAGGCATTTATATGGCCATGCTGTTTGGCGGGTTTTTTGCGGCCGATCTTCTCTGCCGGAGCGGGTA
>CALDLG010000061.1 GCA_937910785.1 uncultured Lachnospiraceae bacterium
TGTTTGCGGAAATGACGATGCCCGGATAATGAAGACCGGCCTGCTCCTTAACTTCAAGAATGCTTAACAGGGGACGCCCGGAAGAAAGAACGAGCTTATGGCCTGCCCGGATAAAATCATCGAGGAACGCCTTCGTATTTTTCGATACCATGCTTTGGTTATTCAATAAAGTTCCGTCCAGATCGGTAAATAAAATTTTCATGGGGCCTCCCTTTGCTTAACCAGATTTCTTCGCGGGGTATTCCTATATTTAGGCAGGAATTTGTGAGACATTCCGTATGCAGGGCTGTTCGAATCGTTTACATCGGGCCCGCGGCCTTTCGGATATTATCGAGGAATTCTTCCGGTATGAACAGTTTTCCGTAGCCAACCGCAAGATCCAGTCCCGGTTTGGTTCCACCGTGAAAATCCGAGCCGCCGCTCGGCAGCAGATTGTATTTTTCCGCAAGTCGGAACATGTCCCGTTCGTCCTGAAGTCCGTATGTGCTGTAGATAGCTTCAATGCCGACCAGACCGGCCTGTTTCAGTGTGGAAACGAGAGTATCCAGCCGGTCTTTTCCCATATGATAAAGGGGCGGATGGGCGAGGATCGGAACACCGCCGTTTTGCAGGATCAGTTCGACGGCCTGAGACGGCGTGACCTTTTCTCTCGGTACGAAATACTTGCAGTGGTCGCCGACATATTGCGCAAAAGCGTCGGCATAGCTTGTCACATAGCCATGATTTTTTAAATAAACGGCATAGTGGGCTCTTGTGATGACGGCTTCCGGGTTTTCGGCGCAGAGCTTTTCATAGGTGATATCGATACCGGCTTCCTGCAGATTCCGGCACATTTTGAGGTTCCGGTTGATGCGGGAATCTACAAAGGACTGTATTTTTGCCCGGAAAGAGGGCTCGTTATAGTGAATATAAAGCCCCAGGATATGGATATCTTTTCCCTCATATTCAGTGGAAAATTCGATGCCCGGGATGACTTCGACGGGCTTGTTTGCCGCATGGGAAATCGCCTCGTCAAGACCGTCCGTTGTGTCGTGGTCTGTCAGGGCGAAAGCGGAAAGCCCCTTTTCCAGAGCGTAGTCCACTAATTGTGAGGGCGTATAGGTGCCGTCTGATTTATTGGAGTGTACATGCAGGTCGACCCGGTTCATCAGTCTTCCTCTTCCGTTGCGGTACTCGTATATACGGTACGTTTTCTCGCCATTTCATCACTTTCGAGATATTCGTCATAGGTCGTGATCTTATCGATGATCGTGCCGTTTGGCAGAATTTCAATGATGCGGTTGGCGGTTGTCTGGACGACCTGATGGTCATGGCAGGAGAAAAGCTCCACACCTTTGAATTTCATCATGCCTTCGTTCAGCGCGGTGATGGCCTCCATATCCAGATGGTTTGTCGGCTCGTCGAAGATCAGGCAGTTTGCGCCGCTGATCATCATTTTGGAAAGCAGACAGCGGACTTTCTCACCACCGGATAAGACTTTAACTTTTTTGACACCGTCATCGCCGGCAAAAAGCATGCGGCCGAGGAAACCGCGCACATAGGTGATATCTTTGACAGGAGAATACCCCATCAGCCAGTCGCTGATCGTATAATCGTTGTCGAACTCAGCGGTGTTGTCCTTCGGGAAATACGCCTGAGAGGTCGTAACACCCCATTTATAGGTTCCTTCATCCGGTTCCAGTTCTCCCATCAGAATTTTGAATAAGGTCGTTTTGGCCAGTTCGTTGCCGCCGACGAAAGCGATCTTATCATCGTGTCCGACGATAAAGGAAACGTTATCCAGAATCTTTTCACCGTTGATGGATTTGCTGATGCCTTCTACCGTCAGCACTTCGTTGCCGATCTCGCGTTCCGGACGGAAATCGATATAAGGATATTTCCTGCTGGAAGGCTTGATATCGTCCAGCTCGATTTTTTCAAGTGCCCGTTTTCTGGAAGTTGCCTGCTTGGATTTGGAAGCGTTGGCGGAGAAACGGGAAATAAATTCCTGCAGTTCTTTGATCTGTTCTTCTTTTTTCTTATTGGCTTCTTTCCGCTGTTTGATGATCAGCTGGCTGGATTCATACCAGAAATCATAGTTGCCGGCATATAACTGAATCTTGCCATAGTCGATATCCGCCGTATGGGTACAGACCTTATTCAGAAAATAGCGGTCATGGGAAACGACGATAACCGTATTTTCGAAGTTGATCAGAAATTCTTCCAGCCAGGCGATGGCGTCCAGGTCAAGGTGGTTTGTAGGCTCATCCAAAAGCAGAATGTCCGGATTACCAAACAGCGCTTTCGCGAGCAGGACTTTGACTTTCTCGTTGCCGTTTAAATCGCTCATCATGCTGTAATGCAGACCCGTATCGATGCCGAGTCCGTTCAGCAGCATGGCGGCGTTGGATTCCGCATCCCAGCCGTCCATCTCCGCAAATTCAGCCTCCAGTTCGCTGGCGCGGATACCGTCCTCGTCAGAAAAATCTTCTTTGGCGTAGATTGCGTCTTTTTCCTTCATGATCTGGTATAAACGTTCATTGCCCATGATTACGGTATCCATGACCGGATAGCCGTCATATTTAAAATGATCCTGTTCCAGCACAGAGAGACGCTGTCCGGGCGTGATGGCAATATCGCCGTTGGTGGTGTCCAGCGCACCGGAAAGGATTTTTAAGAAGGTAGATTTGCCCGCGCCGTTCGCACCGATCAGGCCGTAGCAGTTTCCTTCCGTAAATTTGATGTTCACATCTTCAAAGAGAGCTTTTTTACCGACTCTGTATGTTACATTATTTGCACTAATCATGTTTAAAACCTCTGTTTTCCTTATATTTTCGGTTGACAGTCACTTCTTCTATTATACATAAACCGAATTCTTTTTCAAGAAAAATCCGTAGAAATCGGCAGAAATGGACTTGCAGTTTTCGGGTTTTTCATTATAATGGTGGTAGCGCATCCCTGTTTCAGAAAAGGATGCGGTCTTTTATCGATATCAATGAGACGGTGTCCGCGGAAACGGGGATGCCATTGCGGTAAATTGTTCTGACATGGAGGAATCGGTATGATAATCTGGAAAACGGCTATGATAGTAATAATATGTTGTATTTCGCTCTTCTTTATATATATGCTGATGATTATGCCAAGGCTGCTCGGAAGACCGAAAAGGAAGCCTTATCTCGGTGTATATTATGCGCACCGTGGACTGCACGATAACCGGTCGTCCGCGCCGGAAAATTCCATGGCGGCCTTTCGAAAGGCGGTGGAGGCAGGATACGGTATAGAGCTGGACGTACAGCTGTCAAAGGACGGCATACCGGTGATCTTTCATGATTTTACACTGGAGCGAATGTGCGGCGTGCCCGGAAAACCGGGGGATTTTACCTGTGAAGAGCTGCAGAAGCTTTCTCTTCTGAAAACAGAGGAGAAGATTCCTTCGCTGCAGGAATTTCTTGAGATGGTGGACGGAAGGGTTCCTCTGATCGTTGAACTGAAAATTGAGTGGACGGATCTGTCCCTGTGTCCGGCCGTGCAGAAGATGCTTTCCGGATATCGGGGCACATATTGCATTGAATCCTTTAACCCGCTGGCGCTTTTATGGTATCGAAGGCATCACAGGGAGGTTATGCGAGGACAGTTATCCACCAATTTCAGACATGATGGTAATTATAAAAATGTTTTTCATTTTTTTCTGACGCATCTTTTGATGAACTGGGCGACGAGTCCCGATTTTATTGCCTACAACTGCCGGTTTAAAGAAGAGCCGGGGCGGCGTATCTGCCGGAAACTGTACGGGAATCTGGCGGTTGCGTGGACGGTGAAGAATCAGAAACAGCTGGAAAGTCTGGAAAAAGATTTTGATTTGTTTATTTTCGACAGCTTTATACCGGAAGTTCCGGAAACCAATGACGGAGAATTTTCTTCGAAAAAAATATTTTCTGATGAAAAAAAGGAAAAAATTGGTGCGTGATAAGACGAGATATGTTATGATAGGAAAAAGCACAATCATTTAGGAAAGAGGGAGATGCTATGGCAAAATGGGTGTACTTATTTGAAGAAGGCAATGCGGATATGCGTAATCTTTTAGGCGGAAAGGGCGCAAATCTTGCTGAGATGACCAATCTTGGCCTGCCGATTCCACAGGGTTTTACCGTTACAACGGAAGCCTGTACGGATTATTACAACAACGGTAAACAGATTTCGGAAGAAATTCAGAAACAGATTTTCGATGCGCTTGAGCTTCTGGAAAAGAAACAGGATAAGAAGTTCGGCGATACGGAAAATCCCTTACTGGTATCTGTTCGTTCGGGTGCAAGGGCATCCATGCCGGGCATGATGGACACCATTCTGAATCTTGGTCTTACCGACATTGCGGTAGAAGGATTTGCGAAAAAGACAGGCAATCCGCGGTTCGCATACGATTCTTACAGAAGATTTATCCAGATGTTCTCCGATGTCGTTATGGAGATTCCCAAATCTTACTTCGAAAGAATTCTTGATGAAATCAAAGCCTCCAAAGGAGTTACCTATGACACGGAACTGACGGCAGATGATATGAAGGAAATTATCGTCAGATTCAAAGCAATCTATAAAGAGAATAAGGGAGAAGAATTCCCGCAGGAGCCGAAGGTGCAGCTGATGGAAGCAGTGAAGGCTGTATTCCGTTCGTGGGACAATCCCCGTGCCATCGTATACAGAAGAATGAATGATATTCCGGGAGACTGGGGTACGGCAGTCAATGTACAGGCGATGGTATTCGGAAATATGGGCGATACATCCGGTACGGGCGTTGCGTTTACCAGAAATCCGTCCACCGGAGCAAAAGGAATTTACGGCGAGTATCTGATCAATGCACAGGGTGAGGACGTCGTTGCAGGCATTCGGACGCCGCAGCCGATCACAAGGCTGGAGGAAGACCTGCCGGAATGCTATAAACAGTTTATGGAAATTGCCAATAAGCTGGAAAATCATTACCGCGATATGCAGGATATGGAATTTACGATTGAGAACGGAAAATTATTCTTCTTACAGACCCGTAACGGCAAAAGAACGGCGCCGGCGGCAATTCAGATCGCATGTGATCTTGTAGACGAAGGAAAGATTACGCCGGAAGAAGCAGTGCTTCGAATCGAAGCGAAATCTTTGGATCAGTTGCTGCATCCTACCTTCGATGCGGATGCGTTGAAGGCCGGACAGGTTATCGGACAGGCGCTTCCGGCATCTCCCGGTGCGGCGGCAGGTAAGGTTTACTTTACGGCGGAAGAGGCGAAAGCGGCTCATGAAAAAGGAGAGAGAGTCATTCTGGTGCGTCTGGAGACTTCACCGGAGGACATCGAGGGCATGCATGCGGCGGAGGGTATCCTGACAGTGCGTGGCGGAATGACAAGCCATGCGGCTGTTGTAGCGCGCGGTATGGGTACGGCCTGCGTATCCGGGTGCGGTGAAATTGCCATTAATGAAGCGGACAAGGTATTTGAGTTAGGCGGAGAAGTGTTCCACGAGGGAGATTATATTTCTCTGGATGGTTCCACCGGTAAGATTTATAAAGGAGATATTCATACGGTAGAAGCTTCCGTAAGCGGTAACTTCGGAAGAATTATGGGCTGGGCCGATCAGTACCGTAAGCTGCAGGTTCGTACCAATGCGGATACGCCGGCCGATGCGGCCAACGCCGTTAAATACGGTGCGGAAGGTATCGGCTTGTGCCGTACGGAGCATATGTTCTTCGAGCCCGACAGAATTCCGAAGATTCGTCAGATGATTCTTGCCAGAACCGTTGAGCAGAGAGAAAAAGCATT
The DNA here is from genome assembly GCA_937910785.1 of uncultured Lachnospiraceae bacterium. Taxonomy (GTDB): domain Bacteria; phylum Bacillota; class Clostridia; order Lachnospirales; family Lachnospiraceae; genus UBA3282. The sequence goes on from CALDLG010000061.1 coordinate 5,775, forward strand.
AAATGCGCTCATCCCGTTCCAGAAGGGTGACTTTAAGGCATTATACGAAGTGATGGAAGGCAGACCGGTTACCATTCGTTTCCTGGACCCGCCGCTCCATGAGTTTGTTCCGACAGAGCAGGCGGATATCGATGATCTGGCAGTACAGATGATGATGACTGCGGAAGAGGTACAGCTTGTCTGTGATTCCCTGCATGAGTTTAACCCGATGATGGGACACCGCGGATGCCGTCTTGCGGTTACCTATCCGGAAATTGCAAGAATGCAGACGAGGGCCGTGATGGAAGCGGCAATTGAAGTAAAGGAAGAAAAAGGCTTCGATATCGTTCCCGAAATTATGATTCCGCTCGTTGGAGAGAAAAAAGAGCTGAAGTTTGTCAAGGATGTCGTAGTGGAAACAGCGGAACTGGTAAAGAAAGAGAAAAATTCGGATATCAGGTACCATGTTGGTACTATGATTGAGATTCCGAGAGCGGCGCTTCTGGCAAATGAAATTGCGGAAGAAGCGGAGTTCTTCTCCTTCGGTACGAACGATCTGACACAGATGACCTTCGGATTCTCGCGCGATGATGCGGGCAAGTTCTTAGGAGATTACTACAAGAATAAGATCTATGAATCCGATCCGTTTGCAAGGCTTGATCAGAGCGGTGTCGGCCAGTTAGTGCAGATGGCGGCGGAAAAAGGACGTTCCGTAAGACCTGACATCAAGCTCGGCATCTGCGGCGAGCATGGCGGTGATCCGTCCTCCGTGGAGTTCTGCCATAAGGTTGGGCTGACATATGTATCCTGTTCGCCGTTCAGGGTTCCGATTGCGAGATTGGCGGCGGCGCAGGCGGCTATTTCCAAATGATGCCATAGGATTTTTGGTACTCGCAGGCGAAAGT
>CALDLG010000062.1 GCA_937910785.1 uncultured Lachnospiraceae bacterium
CGATTTCTCAGTGTATTTCAGCCGTGCTGATCATTCGCTGTATGATGAAGGAACAGAGCAGTATTCATCTGGAGCTGTCGGCCCTGCGCGTGAATGGAGATAAGTTCAGAAGAATTCTGCAGATCGGGCTTCCGGCCAGTTTTCAGGGCATTCTGTTTTCCTTCTCCAATGTGATCATCCAGTCATCGGTCAATTCCTTCGGAGCGGTGACCGTTGCGGGAAATTCGGCAGGAGCCAATATCGAGGGATTTGTATATGTGTCCATGAATGCATTCCATCAGGCGGCGATTTCGTTCACAAGTCAGAACGTGGGGGCGGCGAAATATGAAAGAGTGAATAAAATTCTGTATACGGCGCAGCTGTGCGTGATCGTGGCGGGAGTCGTGTTCGGAAATCTGGCGGTGCTTTTCGGATATCCGCTGCTTCGTATGTACACGACGAGTCCGGCGGTTATGGAAGCGGGAATGCGCAGAATGGAGGTTATATGCCGGTATTATGCGCTCTGCGGGATGATGGATGTTATGGTCGGTTCCCTGAGGGGGCTTGGATATGCGGTCATGCCGATGATCGTATCTCTGGTAGGCGCCTGTGGACTTCGCCTTTTCTGGATCTTTACCTTTTTCCGGATGGAGCAGTTTCATACGGTGACTTCTCTGTATCTGACCTACCCGGCCAGCTGGCTTCTGACCTTTCTGGCACATGTTGCCTGTTTTGTGATCGTTCGCCGTAAACTGGCAAAAAAATGGGGCGCATAGGCGCCCCGGCCGGGTGATAAAAGTTTCGATTAAGTCTTTTGTAATTTCAGCCCTTTGAAATTTTCAGTTTTCTCTTTCTTTTCCCCAGAAAAACAGGGCGACGGTGCCGGGACCGGTATGGCTTCCGATCGTTGCGCCGATCGGATAAATAACGACTTTGCCGTTCAGCCTGGGAAAACGCTCTTCCACCAGAGCGGCAACCGCTTCGGCATCTTCCCTGCAGGCGGACTGGCTGATAAAGCATTTGCCGGAATATTCCCGGCCGTCCTGTGCGTTTGCCTCCATCTGTTCAACGATGCGTTCAATAACCTTCTTTTTGGTCCGAATCTTTTCCCGCGGAATAAGCCGGCCTTCAAAATTGACGTTTAAGAGCGGACAGATGCTGAGCACGGTTCCGATGAATCCGCTCGTTTTGGAGATTCTGCCTCCCCGGATGTAGAATGTCAGGTCGGTGGAAAAGAACCAGTGCTGCAGCATGCGTTTCCGTTCTTCAACCCAGTTGTGGAGGGCATCCAGTTCCATTCCGGCATCCCGCATGTCCGCAAGTGTTTCCATCAGCAGGCCGTATCCGCTGGATGCTGCGAGAGAATCAACAACGTATATTTTGCGCCGGGGATATTTTTCTGCCAGAGTGTCTCTGGCAATGCAGGCGGAATTATAGGTTCCCGAAATACCGCTGGAAAGCGTAAGGTGAAGAATATCCCGGCCTTCTTTCAGCATTTCTTCAAAATATTCTTCATATTCCCCGATCGTGATCTGGGAAGTTTTCGTATCGGCGCCTTCGGACATTTTCCGATACAGTGTTTCGGGTGGAACGGATATGCCCATATCGTCAGGATAATCCTGGCCCGCCAGTTCAAAATGAAAACAGATATAACGGATCTGTCTCTGCTCAAAATGTTCTTTTGATAAATCGGCTGTCGAACAACAGCTCAGGTAATATTCTGTCATGTAGTACCTCCTGTTCTGCTATTAGATTCTAACATGACGAATCGGTGGATGCAACGAAAATGTAGACGGGAATTCGGAAAGCGTGTATAATAGAATCCGGCGGATGGGATGAATACGGGAGGAATACATGAGAACGATAAAGGGAAAGCTGATTGCGGCAATTTCGACGGTGGTGGTCCTGATCATGCTGATCAGCTCTGTCGGAAGCTATCTGATCGCAACCAGTGTGGTGAACAGGAAGGTAAGAGAACTGCAGTTTGGGAAAGCACGGGAAACGGCGGAGGAGATGAATGGCTGGCTTGCCGGGCAGACCGCATGGGTGGAGGAAAACGTCCATACTTATGAACTGAAAATGCAGCAGGATTCCTATGATGAAATAAAGAATTATCTTTCTGCCCGGCTTGCGTCGGCAGACAATGCCATTATGGATGCGTATTACGGGTTTGAAGACCATACGATGCTGATCATTAATTCGGAGGTGGGAAACGATTATGACTGCTGTGAACGCGGCTGGTACAGACAGGCAAAGGAAGCGGGCGGCGTGATCGTAACAGATCCTTATGTAGACGCTTTTACGGGAAAGGTAGTCGTAACGGTGGCGGCTCCCATGTATAATGAAGCGGGAGAATTTACCGGTGTGTGCGGTGCGGATATTATGACGACGGAGTTAGTCAGCGTGCTGGACGAGCTGGAGAAGAGCGAGGGCGGATACGGGTTTATTGTGGACAGTGCGGGGAACTTTGCAGCGCATCCCAATGAAGAATTTCTGCCGGGAGAAGATCGAAGGGCGGCGATCGACGAAGTGGCGGACGGCGCGCTTTCGGGAGTTGCCCAAAAACTTTCGGAAGGACAGGGCGTTGTTCTGAGCAGGGATTATGACGGAGAACAGAAGTATTTTGCCGTCGTGTCCATGCGGGACTTTGACTGGGCGGTCGGAGTCGTCATGCCAAAGGATATTGTTTTTCAGGAACTGAATCTGCTGGTGTTTACTTCCGTTTTAAACTGCGTGTTGGGAATGCTTTTGATCGTAGGCTGCGTGGTGCTTGCCGCGAACAGGCTGTTATCACCGATTGCGGATCTGAAACAGTTTGCGGGCGGTGATTTCCGGGAGGAGACGGACGGAGACGGCAGGAAAAAGAATAAAGTCGGCGAAGGCTTTAAGGATGAGCTGGAGGAGATTGAACACGCGACGAAATCCGTTAGAAAGCAGATACGGGAATCCATTCTCGGTACGAAAGAGGAAGCGGCAGGCATTGAAAACATTGCTTCCGAGGCATACAGCAATATGGCGGATTTGAATAATGGACTGGATGAGATGGATCAGCTGATCGAGGATGTCACGGGAAAGGCAAGAGAAGTTGCGGAGGTGACAAAGACTATCAGCTCTTCCAGTACGGAATTCGGTATCGTAGTGGACGGCGTTTCACTGAAGGCGGCCGAAGCGGCCGAGGCTTCCGGCAAGATCAATGTACGGGCGGAAGGTCTGCTGCAGTCTACGACGGAAGCGAAGAGTCAGGCAAGCCTGATCTATCGTAAGGTGGAAAAGGAGTTAGAAAAAGCGCTTCTGGAAGTGGAGAGGATCGAAACGGTAAAGACGCTTTCCCAGGAGATTTTAAGCATTGCCGCTCAGACGAATCTGATCGCGCTCAATGCGTCCATAGAGGCAGCAAGGGCCGGAGAAGCAGGAAGAGGCTTTGCGGTGGTGGCCGAAGAGGTCAGGAAGCTGGCGGAGGATTCCAAAATCGCAGTGGATAATATTCAGAAGGTTATCAACGGAGTAGTTGATTCCGTTATGGCATTAAAGGAGAGCTCCGGAACGCTGTTAGCTTTCATGAAGGAGCATGTAATCGGCGATTATCACGCCATGCTGGATACGGCGAAGCAGTATAAGGAGGATGCGGTATTCTATGACGGTATTGCGGTGGATCTGGGAGCCTCCGCACAGCAGATGGGAGCCTCCGTCGAAGAAATGCTGGCAGCGCTGCAGACCGTTACGGAGATGAACGAGGCGATGGTACAGGATATCGGGAACGTGGCCTCGGCCATGCGGGATACGAACGTCAGCTCCGAAGAGATTCTGCGCCAGATGGCGATCTTAGAGCGCAGCAGCCGTTCTCTCCGGGCGATCGTAAATAGTTTTAAGATCTGATGTGGCGACGCAGTAAAAAAAGCGCAAGAATGTTTGGAACAACCATGAAGCCGTTGATCAGGTCAGTGCATTCCCAGACGAGATTCATCGGAATGATGGCGCCAAGATAGATCATCAGAATATAGCATAGTTTGTAATACGGAATACCTTTGTTTCCCACGAGGTATTCCGTTGCCTTTTCTCCGAAATAAGACCATCCGATCAGCGTTGTCACGGCGAAGGCGATCAGCGAGACCGTCAGGAAAGCATCCCCCACATATGGAAGGTGAGTAAAGGCGGCCGAGGTCAGCCCCGTGGAAGGGATGCCCTGTACGGAGGCCGGATCATAGAGCATATTGGCGACGATGACAATACCGGTGATAAGACACATCACCACGGTATCCCAGAAAACGGCGGTCATGGAAACATAGGCCTGGTGTCTGGGGTCCCTGACGTCGGAGGCCGCTGCCGCGATGGCGGAAGTGCCGATGCCGGCTTCGTTGGTAAAAAGACCTCTGGCGATGCCATAGCGCAGGGACATCTGGATGGTGGAACCGATAAAGCCTCCCGCAGCGGATGACAGCGAAAAGGCGTCTTTAACGATCATGAGGCAGGCTTCCGGAAGCTGTTTGTAATAGAGGCAGAGGAGCAGGAAGCAGCCAAGCAGATAAATAAAGCTGATGGCCGGAACAACCCGTTCGCAGAGGTTTCCGATGGCTTTTACGCCGCCCAGAATGACGGTGCCGGTGATGACTGCGAGCAGGATGCCGATCAAATGAGGCGACAGGCGGAAGGACAGCGTGGCAGCCTGTGTTGCGGAATTGGCCTGTGTTGCGCAGCCCGCTCCGAAGGCCGCGATCAGGGTGCAGAGCGCGTAAAAGGAACCCAGCACTTTGTTATGTAAACCATTCCGCAGAACATACATGGGCCCGCCGATATAGGCGCCGTCTTCCCGGCGGCTGCGGAACAAAACGCTTAAATAGCATTCCGCATAGGCGGTTGCCATGCCGAGAATGCCGGTGATCCAGCACCAGAAAACCGCCCCGGCTCCGCCGAGCGCAACGGCGGTCGAAACGCCGATGATATTTCCGGTGCCGAGCGTGGCGGCAAGTGTGGTGGCGAGGGCTGAAAAAGGAGACAGATTGCTGCCGCCGGTATCTTCCATGCCGAGAGAAAGGCGTATGGCATAAAAAATTCTGCGCTGGGGCAGATGCAGTTTGCAGGTGAAATAAAGATGGGTGCCCATCAGGATGATAAGAAGGGGAAGACCCCAGATAAAATTGTTTGCTTCCTGAATGATCCGTAACATGATACATCCTTTTCCCGGATCGATCCGGCAGGCCGGAGCCGGTCCTTTTGTTATTTTATTTATATGGAAAATGTTCTGAAAAAAGAACTATGGAAGAGCTTTCAGAAAACAGATATTATGATATAATGAGCGGAGAGGAAAAACAGGCGGCTGCGCAGGCAGCCTGGCAGGAAAGTCGGAGAAATACGATATGGACAGACAGACATTTGATGCGGCGGAAAAATGGGCAAGGGCTTTGTGTTTCTATGCGGGAGAGGGACAGGCGTTTTTTGAACGGTTCTTTCGGGAGCTGTGCGCGTCGCAGCCCGTTTACCGGGAATTCATTTATTATCTGGAGAACCGGGACTTTTTGTGTGAATATCAGATTTCGGGTTATACGATCGTGGATATTATGGTCTGGCAGATGGATCATTTTAAGGCGCAGCTCGACAGAGGGCATGATGATATGAAGCAGAACGGGGACAAAATGCTTCTGATGGCCTTTGATACGATGCTCAAAATGGAAAAGCAGCCGGAAAAATATATTTCTCTGATGCAGTCCGAAACGGGTACGGATTATCCGGAAAAATATTAGTGTGAAGAGAATTTTTACGTTCACGCCGGAGGGCGGCATGGAGGTCAGTAAGGGATTATAGAGGCGGAAAGGGTACGGAGTAATGCAGATTATTATCGTAGGATGTGGAAATGTAGGGGCGACACTGGCGGAACAGCTCAGTTCGGAAGGTCATAATATTGCGGTGATCGATATGAACAGGCAGAAACTGCAGAATCTGAGCAACAGCTATGACGTAATGGGCGTGAACGGAAACGGCGTCAGTTTTGCGGTGCAGAAGGAGGCGGGCGTGGAACAGGCCCATCTGTTGATCGCGGTAACGGGTTCCGATGAAGTAAATCTGTTATGCTGTCTGATTGCCAGAAAGACGGGCGGATGCCATACGATCGCCAGAGTCAGGAATCCGATTTATAACATGGAGATCAATTATATTAAAGAGGAACTCGGCCTTTCGATGGTTATTAACCCGGAGCTCGCGGCGGCTGCTGAGATGGCAAGACTGCTTAAATTTCCATCTGCGATTACGATCGATACGTTTACAAAGGGAAGAGTCGAGGTCGTAAAATATCGTGTGGGAGAAGAATCCGTTCTCTGCGATCAGTCTCTGCAGCAGATCAAGAGCAGGCTCAAAGCGGATATTCTGATCTGCACGGTGGAACGGGGAGAGGATGTTTATATTCCCGGCGGTAACTTTATTATCCGGGCAAAGGATGAAATTTCCATTATCGGGACGCCGCAGAAAACCCTTGCCTTTTTTAAGAAGCTGGGAGCGACCGTGACAAGAGCCAGAAACGCCATGATCGTAGGCGGAGGCAAGACTGCCTATTATCTGGCGAGACAGCTGATGGATATGGGAATTCAGATCAAGATCATCGAGCTGAACAAGACAAGATGCGAGGAATTGAGTGAGCTTCTGCCAAAGGCGACGATTATCCAGGGGGACGGAACGGACCGGAATCTGCTGATGCAGGAAGGGCTGATGCAGGCGGAGGCCTTTGTTGCCATGACGAATGTGGATGAAGAGAATATTATGCTTTCCCTGTTCGCGAAAAGCGTATCGAAGGCGAAGCTGATTACCCATGTACACAGGATTTCTTATGATGAAATCATCGACAGTCTGGATCTTGGAAGCGTCATCTATCCGAAATATCTGACGGCCGAAAATATCATCAAATATGTCCGGGCGATGGATAATTCGCTGGGAAGCAATATTGAGACGCTGTACCGTCTGAACGATAACCGGGTGGAGGCGCTGGAGTTCTGTGTGAAGGAAGATTCTCCCGTGATCGGCGTTCAGCTTCAGAATCTGCCGATCAGGCCGAATATGCTGATCTGTTCGATCAATCACAGGGGAAGCATCAGCATTCCGGGAGGCCAGAGTGTGATCCGGGCGGGCGATATGGTCATCGTGGTGACGACCAATACAGGGCTGAATGATATCAAGGATATTTTGAAATAAAAGGGGAGCGCATACATGAATTTTTCAATCATCAGGTATATCTTATTTCGTGTGCTGGAGTTTGCAGCGCTTTTTCTGACGCTTCCCTGTCTGATCGCAATTATTTATCAGGAGAAGGCAGGCTATTCCTTCGCGGTTGTTATGGCAGGCTGTCTGCTTGTGGCAGAAATCGGCAAACGGTGGAAGCCCAAAAGCAAGGTTTTTTATGCGAGAGAAGGATTTATTACGGTTTCTCTGACATGGATCGTATTAAGCTTTGTGGGCGCGCTGCCTTTCTATTTCAGCCGGGAGATTCCGAGTTTTGTGGATGCGCTTTTCGAGACGATCTCCGGTCTGACAACGACCGGAGGCAGCATTCTGCCGGATGTGGAGTGCCTTTCCAAAAGCGTGCAGTTCTGGCGTCTTTTTACCCACTGGATCGGAGGCATGGGGGTTCTCGTCCTGATTCTTGCCGTACTGCCGCTGTCCGGCGGCTACAATATGCATCTGATGCGTGCGGAGAGTCCGGGACCTTCCGTCGGCAAGCTGGTGCCGAGGGTGCAGCTGACGGCGAAAATCCTATACGGCATCTATATCGGCATTACCGTACTGGAGATCATCATATTAAAGATAGCGGGACTCAGTTTATATGATTCGACGGTTTTATCCTTTTCCACGCTGGGAACCGGAGGCTTTGGCGTTCTGAATACGAGCATCGGATCATACCGGCTTTCGGTGCAGATCATCTTTACGATTTTTATGATACTGGGCGGCATGAATTTCAACGTCTATTATCTTCTGATCGTCGCGAGGAAACCGAAGGAGGCGATTCGATATGAAGAAGCGAGATATTACCTGCTTCTGTTTTTCGGCGCTGCGGCTCTGATCGCGTGGAATATCAGGGGATATTACGGAAATATCGCGGAAGCTTTTCATCATGCGCTCTTTCAGGTGGCCTCGCTCGGAAGCACTACCGGATTCTCCACCACGGATTTCGATAAATGGCCGGAGTTTTCCAAGGCAATTCTTCTGGTCATTATGGCGATAGGCGCCTGTGCGGGCAGTACGGGAGGCGGTTTCAAGGTATCCCGCATTCTTGTGCTGGTGCAGGATATGAGAAGAGAGCTCTTACGGGTCGTTCATCCGCAGATCGTAAAGAAACCGCATCTGGAGGGCCGGGTAGTGGACGATGAGACGGTCAGTTCGATTCATTCTTATCTGATCATTTATCTGGTGGTCTGCCTTTTATCCTTCTTGCTGCTGTCGTTGGATAAATATGATATGACGACCAATTTATCGGCGGTTCTGGCGAATCTGAATAATGTCGGGCCCGGCTTTCACGCAGTAGGGCCGACCTGTAATTATGGGGGATATTCGGTGTTCTCCAAGTTTGTGCTGATGTTCGATATGCTGACGGGGCGTCTGGAGCTTCTGCCGATGCTGCTGCTGTTTTCGCCCAGAGTGTGGAAAAAATATTAGTACGAAAAGCAAGACGGGGGTTTACGGATGATAAAGGAAAATATACGGATCAGAAAAGCCATCGTTCATATTATGGACCCGACGATCGGGATGCCGGTTCTGTCCGATACGGAGCTGGAATACGGCTCGGAATTTGCGGATTTCATGAAGGAGCACATTGCCAGAATCAGTTCCGGGGACGATACGAAGGAAAGCAGGTTTTATCAGGAAGAATCGGAGGTATATCATATTCTGGAGCAGTATGCGGACGATTCTTTTGTCGATATCAGCAAGGATATTGCGACGCTTCTGTATGACATCATGAAAAGCAATATCGACATTCCGGCAGCGGATCTGATCGTGGTGCGCTTTCAGTATGAGGACGAGGAATATCTGGCGCTTTTAAAGATGAATTATAAACCATTTTACACCCATCGGACGATGACGCTGGAAGAAGGAAACAGCAACGAGATTATCCGGCATAAGTCCATTCTGCCGCCTGAGAGCCAGCGGCTGACGGAAGCGGCAATTATCAGGCTCGACGATCTTGCGGTCCGGGCCATCGAAAAGAAATATGAAGTGAACGGAGAAAAAACCAATTATTTTTCGTTTCTGTTTTTGAAGTGTAGCAGCCGTCTTTCGCATAAATCCAAGCTTTCCATTGTCAGCAGGGCTGTCGAGAGCGTTCAGAAGGAAGGGTATGATGAATCGGAACGTTTCGTGAAGCAGATGGAGGCCAAGAGCATCATTCAGGAACAGATCGAGGAAAGCGGCGGTTTTACCGTAGAGGAGATTGCGGAAAAGATTTTTGAGGAAAAGCCGGAATTAAAAACCGCTTTTCAGGATAAAATGGAAAAGTACGATATGGTAAAAGAGGAAATTAAGCCACAGAGTGAAAATACGGTCAGAAAGTATCAGAGTCAGCATCTTTATACGGATACCGGAATCGAGATCAAGATTCCGATGGAACAGTATAAAAATCCGAGGAGTGTGGAATTTATTACCAATCCGAACGGAACGGTGTCGGTACTGATTAAGAACATAGAGCATCTGGAAGCGAAGCTGTAAAGCAGCCCGGACATATGAGGTGATGTTTATGGGAACGATCATTGATTATATTAAAGAATATGGCGATTATTCTTTTGCGGAAAAGCCGTTTGGCGAGGTGGACAGCCTGATCTTATGTCAGTTTGCCTATCTGAAATTCGACGGTCTGGTGCCGGGACCGGAAGAGAATGCGCCTTTCGTCTCCATACGGCAGGTTTTTGAAAATCAGGATTATGATAATCTGTACGGCGATGAGCGGTATCGGGAAAAGAACACGGAACTGTTTCTGGCGATGGTGCACAGCAGGCGGTTCGGAAGTTTGAAAATAAATTATTATGTAAACCAAATAGAGCTGGAAAAGGAAACACAGTTTTCTGCAGTTACGTTTCAGCCGGAAGAAGGGCTTTTCTATATTGCCTATCGCGGTACGGATGAAACGATCGTAGGGTGGAAGGAAGATTTGAATCTTGCTTTCTCCGAACCGGTGCCGGGACAGATTATGAGTGTCTCCTATCTGGAAGAGACTGCGGAAAAGCTTGGAAAGCCCTTTTATATGGGAGGTCATTCCAAGGGTGGAAATTTTGCTATTTATGCGGCGATGAACTGTCAGGCAAAGATACAGGACAGAATCGTCAATATTTATAATCATGACGGTCCTGGATTCCGGCCGGAAGTAAAAGAAAACAGCGGATTTGACCGGATTGGGGATAAGATACGCCGGACGGTGCCGCACTCGTCGATGGTAGGAATGCTGCTTTCTTCCGAAGGAAGCTATCGGGTTGTGGAAAGCAGGAGCTTTGGGCTGGCGCAGCATGATCCGTACTCGTGGCTGGTTGAGAAAGATGATTTCCGGATCGTGAAGCAGATTTATTCCGGGAGGATGTTCATGGATACGACGCTGAACGATTGGATTCTGTCCTTAAATCAGGAACAGATGCACATCTTTGTGGATACCCTGTATGATGTCGTAAAGGCGTCGGAGGCGGATAATCTGATCGATTTTACCGCTAACTGGAAGAAGAGCATTCAGGGAATTATGTCAGCGATTAAAAACGTTGACGCCAATACGACAAAGATCATGAACGATATCATGAAAGCGCTCTTTGAAATTCTTTCACAGCATACGAAAGAAGAGATTCAGGGAAGGAAGAAGCACAGATCCGCGAAATAGGAGAGCAGCTCCATGCCGCCTCTGTCAAAGATCCGCTCCGGATGCCATTGGACCGCGAAAACGGGAAGTGAGGCGTGGACAAGCGCCTCGATTGTTCCGTCATGGGCCTGGCAGACGGGAAGAAGCTCCATGCCGGGTTTATCGACCGCCTGATGGTGGGCGGAATTGACGAAGGCGCTGTTTCCGTACAGCTGATAAAAAAAGTCTGTCCGGCTGCATCCTGTGTGATATACATAATGGTGCTGATCTTTTCCGTTCCATTGATGAATGGACGCGTTTTTAATATGCTGACAGATAGAACCGCCAAAATGTACATTGATGAGCTGCATTCCCTTGCAGATACCGAGTACGGGCCGGCCCCATTTGACGAACAGGTCCAGCGCCTGGAACTGAAGGATATCAAGTTCCGTGTCAATATGGCGGGAACCGTGGTTTTGCTGTCCGAAGAACGCGGGGGTAATGTCTCCGCCGCCGGGAAGCAGCAGTCCGGTACATTCGGCGCATTGCTCCGGGTCCAGCGTTGTGAAGGAAGAAATGCCGATATGGCGCAGAGCCCTTTCGTAATTGACGGTATCCTGTGATCGGCCGATGATGGCAATAGAAGGAGAATCCATGGCAGAGCCTCCATAGAAGGTTATCTGTTTATTTTATGCCCTGTGCTGCCGGGGGGTTACGGCTCCCGTATCTGCTTTTTGCCGGCGGTCGGGCCGATTCCGGGAGAATGTTGCAGGGGAGCATTGACGGAAGGCTTTATATATGATATTTTTAGGCTCATGGGAGAATGGATAAGGAAAGGACATGGTGTGAAGATGGAACGATATTTTGGAGAAAGTACCCCGAAGCTGGGATTTGGACTGATGCGTCTGCCCAAGGAAGAATCCGGCAGAATTGATCTTGAGCAGGTGAAAAAAATGGTGGATTTATTTATGGAGGCAGGACTTACTTATTTTGATACCGCCTATGTGTATGATGACGGCGATTCGGAGAGAGCCGCCAAAGCGGCGCTGGTAGACCGTTATCCGAGAGAGTGCTTTACGCTTGCGACGAAGCTGAACGCCAGTAAGGAAGGCTATGATGAAGAGGCATCGAAACAACAGTTTTATACGAGTCTTCAAAGGACCGGTGCGGGATACTTTGATTATTATCTGCTTCATGCCCTTCAGGAAAATAACTATCAGATCTATGATCGATACGGAATCTGGGATTTTGTAAAAGAGCAGAAGGAAAAAGGGCTGATCAGACACTGGGGATTTTCTTTTCACGCGGGACCGAAGCTTCTGGACCGACTGTTGACCGAACATCCGGATGTGGAGTTTGTTCAGCTGCAGTTAAACTATGCCGACTGGGAAAATCCGAATGTCACTTCAAGAGCGAATTACGAGGTGGCAAGAAAACATGGAAAATCTATTGTGGTTATGGAGCCGGTCAAGGGAGGGATTCTTGCCAGTCCGCCGGAAAATGTGCAGGAGATCTTCAGGAACGCGGATGCAAAAGCCTCTATGGCGTCGTGGGCAATCCGCTACGCCGCATCCTTAGACGGCATTCTCACGGTGCTTTCCGGTATGTCCAATATAGAGCAGATGGAGGATAATCTTTCTTATATGAAGAAGTTCCGGCCGCTTGACGGGGAAGAGCAGAGGACAGTGCAGAAGGCGCAGGAGGCAATGAACGCGGTGAAATCAATTCCCTGTACGGCCTGCCATTACTGTACTTCGGGGTGTCCGAAGCAGATTCCGATTCCTGAAATTTTTGCTGCGAGAAACGAACAGCTGGTCCGGGGACAGCTGGAAAGGGGCGCGGCGGATTACAAACAGGCGACGGCACATGCCGGAGCGGCTTCCGACTGTATCGCCTGTGGCCGGTGTGAGCGGACATGTCCGCAGCAGATTTCTGTTATCAGTCATCTGGCGGAATGTGCGGATGTTTTTGACAGGTAGGAAAATCAGGGAGGATTTATATGAAGAAATCAATTAAAAACATGACACTATCAGCAATGTTTATGGCGATCGGAATCGTGCTGCCTTTTTTCACAGGGCAGATTCCGCGGATCGGAAATATGCTTCTTCCGATGCATATTCCGGTATTTTTGTGCGGCCTGATCTGTGGATGGCAGTATGGAGCGGTCGTAGGATTCCTTCTGCCGCTTCTGCGTTCTTCGTTGTTTGGCATGCCGGTATTTTTTCCGACAGCATCCGCGATGGCATTTGAGCTGATGACATATGGATTCGTGGCAGGAATTCTTTACAACCGTTCCCGTTGGCAGTGTATCATTTCGCTTTACCGTTCCGTTGTGGCGGCAATGCTTGCGGGACGTGCGGTATGGGGAATTGCGCAGATTCTTTTTCTGGGAATCGGGGGAAATGTTTTTACATGGCAGATGTTTATGGCCGGCGCTTTCCTGAATGCGATTCCGGGAATTCTTTTACAGCTTGTCCTGATTCCGACGGTTATGGTTGCGCTGAACCGGACCGGCCTTGTGAAGTTTCGCTCTCATCAGGCGGTGTCACGGGCGGAGGGGCTTGACTGATCGGCTGTGCCGGCGGATACGCGCAGAATGGGAGTATGAATATGAAGACGGAGACGGCAGCCGAAAGGCTGTATGAGAAGATAGAGGAAATCAGAAAGAAAGAAGCGGTGTCAGACGGGGAGAGGAGTCCTTTCCCCCATGTGCCGCTTCTGGCTGCCATTGACGGCAGGTGCGGCGCCGGTAAAACGACACTTGCCTCTTTTTTGTGTGAAAAATTCGGATGGAGCGTCCTGCATCTGGATCATTTTTTCCTGCGTCCGGAGCAGCGGACGAAAGAGCGGCTCGGCACCCCCGGAGGAAATGTGGATTATGAACGGTTTCTGGAAGAGGTGCTTGTACCGATTAAGAAGGGGGTAAAGGAGCTCTCTTACCGGCCCTTTGACTGTCACAGACAGGAACTGGCGGAGCCTGTTCTGATCAGACCGTCCGGGGTCTGTCTGGTGGAGGGCTCTTACAGCGCTCATCCGGCGCTGTGGGATTACTGCGATCTGCATGTTTTTCTTTCCATCGATGCGGAAGAACAGATGCGGCGCATCGTCAGGCGTAACGGCGAAGACGGCGCGCGGATTTTTCGGGAACGCTGGATTCCGATGGAGGAAAAGTATTTCGCGGCTTACCGGACGAAAGAGCGGTGTGAGCTGTGTCTTTAGGCGGGGGAGGGGAGCCATATTGTGATAAAGGAGCCATTTATGCCCGGACGAGTTCGATGCACTGCTTGCCGGACAGGTGTTCTATCGAAAGCTCGATCATATACAGGGCATTCCATTCCCGGCTAATCGTTTCCTGACGGTTTTCTTCCGTATCCTCGGGATAATATTTGACAGCCAGCGCTTCGGCGGCTTTCCGCGCGTCCGTTTCATTTTCCAGAATGCGTATCCGGCCGAAAGCAATAACACTTTTGTAACAGGTGGTATATTTTTCGGGCACGATCTGGTCCTGTGCGATCACGCAGAAGGAGGCTTTTTCATTCTTTCGAATGGCCTCGATTTTATGTCCGTTTCTGGCGCTGTGAAAGCAGAGACGTGAGCCGACCAGAACATAACTTATGGGTACCGCATAGGGATAGCCGTCGTCTCCCGACAGGGCAAGGACGCCGGAAGTTCCTTTTTTCAGAATTTCGATGCATTCTTCTTTGGGCAGGGACTGTTTATTTCTTCGCATTTCCCGAAACATGTATGTATCCTCCTTATGAATATGATGGTGTTATTATATACCGGAAACGGAGAAAATACAACGGAAGATGTGTAAAAGCTGTTGAGTTTGCAGGATACGGATGGTATAATTTTCATTATGTCAGGATTTTAAAGGACAGGGTAAGAGGACATTGTGCCTTGCGGCCCAAAGCTTAAAGGCTGAGAAAGGCATGGATAGTAGCATGGTCGAAAACTTTGATGAGGATAGAGCGCGCAGGAGGCGCGCACAGCGCAGGGAAGAAATGCGCAGAAGGAAACAGAGACAGGCATTGTTTCGAAAGCTGCTTCCGTTCATAATTGCAGCTGTTCTTTTGATTGTGGTGATTGTGATCATCGCAGGATCAGGAAGGCGTAAGGATAACGGGAAACAGGAACCGGAGCAGACGAAAAATGAGATGCAGGAAAAAGAAGAGGTGACGAAGAAGGAAGAGGAACGGATAAAAGAAGAGGAGCAGAAGAAAGAATCCGGGAAAGCTCCGTCGGATACGGGTATGAGGAAAGCGCTGCCGAGTACGGAAATCGGAAGAAAGACGGCAGACGGGTATGCGGTTTTTCAGGAAAAGATCAAAGCGGAAAGCGAACTGCCGGTTCCTTCCTATACGGCAACGGAGAATACGCTTCGGCTCGGAACGGAGATCACAAGCAGCTATGCTCTTATGGTGGATGTGGAGACAGGAGAGATTCTTGCCTCTAAGGAGGAGAAAAGCAGGCTTGTTCCGGCTTCCATGACGAAGGTGCTGACGCTGCTCGTGGCCGTAGAGCACATTACCGATCTGGACGATGAATTCGAGATAACGAGGGAGATTACGGATTACTGTTATGTGAATGACTGCAGTGTGGCCGGATTTGAGGCAGGCGAAAAGGTAACGGTCCGGGACCTGCTGTATGGTGCGATTCTGCCGTCCGGCGGGGACGGAGCGCTTGGACTGGCCGTTTATACGTCCGGTTCTCAGGAAGCTTTCGTGGAGCTGATGAACGATAAGCTGGAGGAGCTCGGCCTGTCTGAAACCGCGCATTTTACGAACTGTGTGGGAATTTATGATGCCGGTCATTACTGTACGGCCTACGATCTGGCGGTCATCATGGAGGCAGCCATGCGCAACGAGATATGCCGGGAAATCTTATCTTCCCGTACATATCAGACTTCCCGGACGCAGCAGCATCCGGAGGGGCTCCTGATTTCCAACTGGTTTCTGCGCCGTATCGAGGATAAGGATACCGGCGGCATGACCATGTATGGAAAAACAGGGTATGTGGATCAGTCAGGAAGCTGTGCGGTCAGCGCCGGAATTGACCGGACAGGAAAAGAATATATCTGTGTGACGGCGAATTCGAACAGCAAGTGGTACTGTATTACCGATCATGCATGGCTGTACAAACGCTTTTCCGAAAACTGAGGAATGTCTGTTTCGTGCAGGGAAGAAAACAGGTTATTCCTGCGAAAAAATTGTTATAAAATGTAAAAAAAAGAACAATGAATTTTTCACAGCGTATGATATAATATGCACAGGAGAAAAACAGACGGCTGCATAGCAGGCATTTGTTTTTTCTGCGTTGCGGCGAATGCGGCGGACGCAGGTCTGCTGGTTGTTGTTATGTGTTTTTACAAATGTTTGTTTTATGCGATCAGGAAATAAATAAGTTTAATCAGGAGGCATTGGCATGGGCAATCAATTAGAATGGCAGGAACGTTATAATCTTGGGATTGACATTATTGATAAGGAGCATAAGAAGCTTTTCGGCATTTTGAATAAACTTCTGACGACCGGAAAAGAAGGCGAAAAGAGCCGCTGGGCGTGTCAGGAAGGAATTAAATATTTTAAGGATCATGCGATGAAGCATTTTTCGGAGGAAGAGGCTTATATGGCGTCTATCCATTATATCGGATACGATACGCACAGGCGCCTTCACGATAACTTCCGGAAGAAAATGCTCCCGGCGCTTGAAAAGGAACTGAAGCAGACCGCTTATTCCGAGGAATCGGTCAATCATTTTCTTGGAGTCTGTACAGGCTGGCTGATTGGCCATACACTGACGGAGGACCGCGCAATTATCGGGAAGAAACCGAGCAAATGGGAAGAACTGATGCCGGATAACGAGCAGGAGATTATGGCGAAGACAATTATTCATCTTCTGCGCGACCTGTTCCAGCTGGAGGCGAAAGTGATCAGCGAATGCTACAGCGGCGAGAGGTTCGGAAAAGGAATCTATTACCGTCTTAATTACGAGAACAGAAAAGGTGAGAGATGGGAGATCATCCTCGTTTTCGAGGAAAAGCTGATCGTCAACACGATTGGCAGCCTGTTGGACACCGATGCCAGCACGTTGAATGTTCTGATGATGAACGCAACCCGTTTTACGGCGCAGCAGTTTGTAAACCGGGTCAGCGAGCAGTTTCCGTCAGCGGAGCTGTACGAGATGAAAGAAGAAAATCTTCTTACATACGATCAGTTCCAAAGAGTGTTTGATAGAAAGCGGCCGCAGTTCAGCCTGCTTTTTGATACGGGAAAAGGATATCTTGCTTACTGCGTGACGGCGCCTCACCTGCGAGCGGGTGAAAGTGAAACTGCCATTAAGGCGGAAAATGCCCTGACGGAAGTCAAAAAGTATGTAGACAGCACGAAAGAGGATAAGAAAAAGAAGATACTTGTGGTGGACGATTCGGAGCTTGTACGGGAAGCGATGAAGCGGCTGTTTGGCACAGATTATGAAGTTACGGCGGCGAATTCCGGTCTGGCTGCCATCAGATGCATTACGCTGAACCGGCCGGACCTGATTCTCTTAGATTATGAGATGCCCGTCTGCGACGGCAGTCAGGTACTGGAGATGATTCGTGCCGAGGAAGATTTCACAGATATTCCTGTCTTTTTCCTGACGGGACGGGTGGATAAGGAAAGTGTTCAGAAGGTCATCGCGTTAAAGCCCACAGGATATCTGGTGAAAACGCAGAACCTTTCGGAAATTAAAAAGGGAATAGACGCATTTTTTGACGGGAAAAAGTCTTAATCGAATTTTCGGACGACAGTCTTTATCTGTTTGGTGTGTCCGGCAGGAAACGGTATATGAAAATAATGGAATGAACAGTGGTGCGGTGGTCTGCGGAAGACTGCCGCGCTTTTTTATGTAACAGGAAATTCCGACACAGTGTGGAATAATGCCGAAGGTATTTTGTTTTGAAAATTTTCAGATCGATGAAACTTTTGCTGCAGATAAATAGTCTAATGGGCACAAAAGGAGAAAAGGAGGAAGGCGGGTATGCGAAACAGGAAGGAAGCGCTGATCCGGAGCATGTTGCTGGAAAATTATCAGAGCTACTACAGGCTGGCATACAGCTATGTGCATCAGGAAGCGGATGCGATGGATATTGTGCAGGAAGGAGCATATAAAGCGATGCTGAAAGCAGGAAGCCTGCGGGAAGAACGCTTTGCCGGTACATGGATCTATCGGATCATGATCAACACGGCGAAGGATTATATAAAGAAATATGGGCGGGAATGTGAACTGACGGAAGAAATTCTGATGGACGGAAAAGAATGCGGAAGGAATATGGACTTAAAAGAGGCGGTGGATAAGCTGCCCATGCAGGAGAAAACGCTGATTATCCTTCGCTTCTATGAAGATAAGCCGTTATCCGAGATCGCTGAAATTTTGCAGGAGAATCTGAGTACGGTCAAAAGCAGGCTGTACAGAACACTGGAAAAACTGCGCAGAGAACTTTATTAACCGGGAAGGCAGAAAGGGAAAGGTGTGTCAGAATATGAATAAGCAGACAGAAAATAACAGAATAAAAGGAGAAAAGATGGATTTAAAGGAGCTGGAAAGCAGACTGATGGAGGAACGGGAACAGTATCAGGCGGTTCCGGTGCCGGAAGAGTTGAAAGGAAGGCTGGAAGAGGCAGCCGGGCGTGTTGGAAAAATCCGCAGGCTCCGGGCATCCGCAGTCGTTGCGGCAGCGGCAGCGATTCTGATTCTTTTACCCAATACGGGAGCGGATATGGCATATGCGATGGGAAATATTCCGGTGATCGGCAAACTGTTTCAGGCAGTTACGTTTCGGGATTACCAGTATGAGAGCGACCGGTTCAATGCCAATGTGGAAGTGCCGCAGATTGTCGTGGAGGATCTGGGAGAGGCGGAAAAAGGAACGGAAAATACACCGGAGGCGGAAACGGAAGAACCCGAAAAAGGAGCATCGGGGAAGGAAAACGGAGACAACTCCGGGAAGGATATGGAGGAGGCGTCGGAGGCGGATCAGCTGGAGGAGACGATAGAGCAGGTCAATTTCGATATCGATGAAGTGACGAGCCAGCTGATTGAAGAATTTCAGGCAATGGCAGAGGCAGGAGAAAGCTACGGAGGGCTGGAAATCCATCATGAGACAGTAACGAACGACGAAAGATACTTTACGCTGAAGCTCTCTATCTTCCAGTCGGCGGGAAGCGGATCGGAATCCTATAAGTTCTATACGATCGACAAGCGGAGCGGGAAGCGGATTCAAATCGGAGACCTGTTCCTGGAGGACAGCGGTTATACAGAGGCGATCAGCGAAGACATCAAAAAGCAGATGAAAGCGATCATGGCGGCGGATGAGACGAAGGTGTACTGGGTGGACAGCGTGGATACGCCTTACTGGAACTGGGAAGGAATCAAAGAGGATCAGAACTTCTATCTGGATGCGGAGGGAAATCTCGTCGTTGTCTTTGACGAATATGAGGTTGCGCCCGGTTATATGGGAGCACAGGAATTTACGGTGGAACGGAGTGTATTCGAAAAGCTTTTGAAGGAAGCGTGATTTGATGGTTTCAGGTTATGCGCAAATATGTTAAAATAGGAACGGGTACTTCGCGAACTGATTTTGCAAAACGGAAGAAAGCAGTATATGGCGGTGTAGTCCGGATTTCAGAGCAATGACAGGATAGAAGAAAGCGGAACGGCAGAGGTGGCAAAATGGCGGATTGGATGATATCAGGGAATCCTCAAAAATATGATGTAATAGAAGCTTTTCGGGAATTGAAGAGGATTGACTGGGGACAGAGTGCAAATTTTCAGGTGGATGATATCGTTTACATCTATGTCAGTGCACCGGTTCAGGCCATAAAGTTCAAGTGCAGGGTAAACGCGGTAGATAAAAAGCTGGTGGAGGCAGAGGATTCCGAATTTGTGCTCGATGAGGCATATGGTACGAAGACGGGCGAAGAAGGAAGATATGCCGAGCTGGAGCTTCTGGAAGAATTTTTTGGACCGGGTTTTGGGCGGGAGGAGCTTGCGAAGCATGGTTTCAAATCACCGCTGGGACCGGTGCATATTCCGGACACAGTGAAAAAATATATAGAGAGCCTTCCCAAAGGGGAACCGGAGGAAGGCCGGAAACGTTATACGGTGAATCAGGCGATTTGGATTGCGGCGGCAGTTTATGCGTACAGGCAGTGTGAGCGGAATGATGTAAAGATTTCGGATGTATATTTAACGGCGCCCAGGCTGCAGAAGATCGCATCGGAATTTACAGCGAATGCGGTTCAACCGGCCAGAATTCATCATCACTGCAATGGCGATCATGAGAAGCCAAGCCATCGTTTTTTACGTAGAATTTCCGGCAATACCGCGAGTCCGGGCTTCAGACTGACAGCAAAAGGCGAGTTTCATGGGGACAGGGAGGTTCCGGAGTATTTGGATTGGAATGGCATCATAGAGTATGATGGTATGACGATTAGGCTTCAGGAGCTTCTTGATTTCGAAAGAGGAAAATACGCCGATTTTATCGCGCAGAATGTTGTGAAAGATAAGGGTGGTGAAATAGACTTTATCGGCGTGATGAAATATCTGGATGAGAATCTGGAGGTGCCTTATTCCAGTCCGGATGCCGAAGGGATTGAACCCAAAGAGCGGCAGCGTCTGCTGGCGATAAAGGCGAAAGGGCAGGCAGCAGTTGCAGAGATGAAGAAAATGGCGGAACTTTGTAAGAAGAAGTTTCAGCTTGATAAATGTGAGCCTATGGTATGGCTGGATGGCACGAATATAAAGACAAGAAAATACTTGTGGGCCCAGATGAAATATGGCGCATATGCTGACAATCCAATCAGTATATCCATTTTTGTTGAGATTTCTCCACATTTTCACAGGGCGCGATTCCGCTATAGTCTGGGGACTAAGAACGATAGTACAAGCGGAGAACAAATGAAGAAGTACCACAGCTTTTTAGATATTCCGATTTCCGAAGGCAGCGGCCTGACGTATGCGAGCGGAACAGATGAGTTGGCAGTACCGGATGCGTTAGATGTTTCCGCGGAAGAGATGAAAGCGTTGATGGAGAACGGTACCTATAAGTACGTGCAGTTATGCAGGATTGTTGAGCCGCAGGAAGAACTGGACAACAGAGCTTATGAGCAGATTATGCTTGAGGCGGTGGAGGCGCTCCTTCCTTATTATGAGTATGTAATTGATTATGAGAAGCCTGGAAACGACGGGTTTTGGCCCTCGCTTGCGGAATATGATCCGGGAATATCCGCCGGAGAGTATGAGAGAATGCTGACGGATGAGTCAGTGGTAAAGCGAAACTGGACCGACATTCTATATTGCTTATGCATGATGGGCGGCGAAGGCTCCTGCAAACAGATAGCCGCCCGTTATGGAAAAGGAGCGCCCCATTATAATACAAACGGCATTAACATTGCCAGAGCAATGGCAAAGGAAACAGGGTGTCCGCGCTGCAAAGGTGATCAGGGAGAAAATAAATACTGGCCGGTGCTGTTTTACGGAAAGGATATGCCGGGTAACGGCGAGGAAGGCGTATTCTGCTATAAGATGCGTGAGCCGTTGATGGAAGCGGTAAAGAATCTGATCGAAAAAGGAAAATTGCGGGATATGAGCGACAGCGTAGAATTTGATAAAAATTTAATATTATACGGACCTCCTGGAACGGGAAAGACATATCATTCCGCAATCTGCGCGGTGGCAATCTGTGATGGTAAGAATCCGAAGGAGCTTGAAGGCGATTATAATGCTGTCATGAAAAGATATCATGAGCTGAAAGCAATGGGGAGGGTGGCTTTTACGACATTCCACCAGTCCTATGGCTATGAGGAATTTATCGAAGGAATCAGACCGGTGATAAATGATAAAGACCACAGGGGCGATATCAGCTATACGATAGAGCCGGGCGTATTCAGGCGGTTCTGTGAACAGGGCGGAAGCAGGGTGACGTTTGATGAGGCGTGGGATGCTCTGGTGGCTGAAGCGCGGGCAAAAGGAAATAAGTATACCTTCATAAGGCGTACCGGTAACAAAATTAAGGCCGACCTCGTGGGAGACAAGCTGTTTCAGGTAAATTGGACCGGGAACGGAAAGCATAATGACATACCAAAGGATAAGGTGAAAGATCTGTATGAGAATACTACATATGAAAGCAGGAAGCAGTATTCCGGAGACGACGGGTGGTTATTTGATGCCGGCTATGCTGTGATCGATGCATTGATAACCACGTTTGGGCTTGGAAAAACGAAAGCCGCTGAAAATAAGGTGTTCATCATCGATGAAATAAATCGGGGAAATATTTCCAGGATATTTGGCGAGCTGATTACCCTGATTGAAAAAAGTAAACGAAAAGGCGCCGGAGAGGCGGCATCTGCGATATTGCCATATTCAGGGGAGGAATTCAGCGTACCCGATAATATATATATTCTGGGTACGATGAATACCGCTGACAGGTCCATTGCGCTGATGGATACCGCGCTTCGCAGACGATTCCGGTTTATCGAGATGATGCCGGACCCGGATGTCCTTAAAGGGATTACAGTGGAAGGACTTAATATTTCCGCAATGTTAAAAATAATCAATAGGCGGATTGAATTCCTGTATGACAGGGAGCATACGATCGGACACGCTTTTTTTATTGATTTGAAAGAAGATGCTTCGATAGAAAAGCTGGCATCTGTTTTCTCAGGATCAGTGATTCCGTTGCTGCAGGAATACTTCTATGAGGATTACCGGAAGATACAGCTTGTGCTGGGCGATAACGGAAAGTCTGATGATGGTCTGAAATTTATAAAGGATGTAAAGGTGGCGGCAAAGGACGTCTTCGTTGGAAACGTCGAGGATGTGATGGATCTTCCGGAAAAAAGATATGAGATAAATCCGGAAGCTCTGCATAAGATAGAAAGCTATAAAGCGATTGCGCCGGGACTGTGAAGCGGGGTGATAACATGAAGAAGCTGCTGGAGGTAAGGGAGTTTGACTCAATTATCTGCAATAAAGATTATGAGAACGATGAAAAATATAAATATCTGACACGCGGCGACTTCGAACATCTTGTACGGTTTATCCATGCATTTTCCGGTGATGGAGAGAATGCCGATGCGCTGGAATTTATGAGGATAGGTTATCGGAGAAATGTTGGCGACGTGATTTCCATTAAGAATTACGTCGGTCTGATTCAGATGGATAACGGACTTCAGATACAGGTGCTGCCCAAAATAACATTTGGGGATGAGGATACGGATAACCGGAGGACAAAGAGAACGTTTCTGAAAATGCTTTGCAGCATGAAGGATTTTCCGGGCAGGAGTTTTAAGGATGCTTCGCTGAAAGCTGACCGGATGAATTTGTATGAGCTGTTTATCAATATGTATCTGCAGGAAGTGAGGCGGCTTGTCAAGCGTGGAATCAGGTCGGCATATGTCACGCGGGAGGACAATTTGAAATACTTCAAAGGAAAACTCCTCGTAGAACAGCAGATTCGGTCCAACGTGGGACACAGGGAGCGCTTTTACGTTTCATTTGAGGAATTCCATCCTGACCGGCCGGAAAACCGGCTTATAAAGGCAACGCTGGAAAAGCTGCGGAAATTGACTGCCAGCGCGGAAAATGCAAAGGAGATCAGGCAGCTGCTTACCGCTTTTGAACTGGTGGAGTCTTCCGTAAATTATCAGAAGGACTTTTCAAAAGTAGTGCCGGACAGAAATACGAAGGACTATGAAATGCTGATGCAGTGGTCCGGCGTTTTCCTGATGAATAAAAGCTTTACGACCTTTTCCGGCTCCGCCACATCGAGAGCCTTGCTTTTTCCGATGGAATCCGTTTATGAAAGCTATGTGGTCAGACAGATGCGTAAGGTGATGAGTCCGGAAGGATGGGATGTCAGCAGTCAGGATAAGGGGCACTATCTTTTCACGGAGCCGCGATGTCAGTTTGCTCTAAGACCGGATATCGTTCTGAAACGCGAAGGAAGAAAAGTTATCATGGATACCAAGTGGAAAAATCTGGTGGATAATGAGCGTATCAACTATGGAATATCTCAGAGCGATATGTACCAGATGTTTGCGTACTCCAGAAAATATGATGCCAGAGAGATATGGCTGCTTTATCCGCTTAATCAGGAAATGAAGGGCCATGCACCGATTCGGTTTGACAGCGTAAGCCCCGTGAACGGACAAATTGAAACGACAGTCAGACTGCACTTTGTGGATGTGGAAAATATAGAAGAGAGTCTGGAAGCATTACGGGATGCGCTGGAGGAGGCGCCTCTGCCGGCAAAGATACCTGACCGTGAGGCCCTGTAATGGTAAAGGTCAAAGCCCTTTCAGCGCCCTTTATCCGGTCTATATAAAATCAGTCGGTTTTCAGTTTTTTTTCCATAATCTCATAAACCAGCCTGACATCATTTTCCAATTCAAAAATACCATGCCCCACCGTCTGATAGCCTCTGTGTTCATATAAGCATACGGCGGGAAGCGAAGCATCTAAAATGGCCGTATTATGATTTTTTCTGATCTCTGCTTCCAGATGCTCTATAATCTGTGAACCGCAGCCCTGTTTCTGGTATGCCGGCAGCACATATAAACCAGTGATATGATTCCCGTCAAAGCATCCTGTTCCGATGATTCGTTCATCATTCATCAATACGCCCATATTTCCGGACGCAATGCCTTCCGCAATATGTTCTGTGCTATGATGTCTGCAGAAAAAATCGACCACTTCCTCAGGATAATATTTAGGATATATTGTTCGGATGGTAGTATGCAAAACATGATGTATCTCATTTGCCATATCGGCAGCTGCGGTGATATATTTCATATTTACTCTCATCTGTCTGCTTTAGCAGACACTCAAATTCAGTAGTTGAATGTGCTTTTCTTTCAAACTTTTCTCCAATAAGCCGTCATTGATTGCCGCGTGCAATGGGCCGGACAGGGATATCCGCATGTGGACTCTTTCACTTTTTCTTTTTAACGAAAGCAATGGAATTGATTAAAATTGAGGCAGCCGTACATGTCCATAGTGTTTTAGACATTGCAGGCATAATATCTATCAGCCCCACCCAGTCTTCCCTTACAACTCTGCCGGCTCCATTACTGTAAAAAGCGCATAAAGTCAGAGCTGTCAGGGATAGACTGACGTAGCTGAACCACCTGGCATCTTTATTCTGAACAGCCCATATAACGGTTAAGAGTGCAAATATAATAGCCCCGGCGCCTGATATGATCCACATAACATTTCCTCCTTGTATAAATTTGATTCATTATTCTGATTATATCATACTTTTATAAGTGATTGTATATTATTTATGAATATTTGATTGAACCGGCAGTCAGTGGGTAAATAAAAGTCAGAAAGGCTCTGTGTGATATTGATATGCAGAGCTTTTCTCTTATGGACATAATGTCTGAGAGCTCATGAAAAAGAATGAATAGGATGGACTCGCAAGATGGAATCCTACGGCAGATTATTCTTGCTGTTATTCGTCATGGCGTATATAATTGAAATAAATATAACGGAAAGAGGGTAATTACGGTATGGAATATATCTCATGTGCCGAAGCAGCTGAAAAATGGGGAATTTCAGAAAGGCGTGTACAGAAGTTGTGTGAGGGAGAACGCATATTGGATGTGGTAAAGTTTGGCCGTGTATGGCTGATACCAAAAGATGCGGCAAAGCCTGCTGATGGACGGACGAAAGCGGCAAAGCAGGTGGGAGGCATGCATGTATAGGGTTGGAATCTGTGATGATGATCAGATGTTTTGCTCCCGGATGGAAGAAATGATTTTGTCTTTATCGCAGGAATTACGTCAAAAGATTGAGGTGGAGGTATGGTTTTCAGGAGAAAGTATCATGCGGGATCTGTCAAGGCAGGAATCGCCGGATATTCTTTTTCTTGACATTGAATTATATCAGCAAAACGGCATAGATGTGGGAAATTTTATCCGCCAAAATAACGATTATATAATGCATATTGTTTATGTATCTTCAAAACAGGAATATGCGATGCAGCTTTTCCGGATACAGCCGATTGATTTTCTGATCAAGCCGGTTTTAAAAGAACAGGTGAAAGAGGTGTTACAGAGAAGTATCCGGCAAAAAGGAAATGATAAAAGCATATTTGAATATCAGAAAAACGGCGCGTTTTACAGAATTCTGTGTCAGGAAATTCTATATTTTGTCAGTGACAATAAGAAAGTCAGAATTGTTATGGGGGATAAAGCAGAGGAATTTTATGGAAAG
This sequence comes from uncultured Lachnospiraceae bacterium, assembly GCA_937910785.1. Taxonomy (GTDB): domain Bacteria; phylum Bacillota; class Clostridia; order Lachnospirales; family Lachnospiraceae; genus UBA3282. The sequence goes on from CALDLG010000062.1 coordinate 26,024, forward strand.
CTGAAATTACTGATCTGTAATCTGCCGGAGCAGTTTTTAATGATCCACCAGTCCTATATTGTGAATTTAGAGCAGGTCAGTGAATATTCCTACGAAGCTGTGAAGATGCGAAACGGGGATGTTTTAAATATAAGCAAGCCATACCGTAAAGATGTCAGAAAGAAAATTTTACTGTATGAGAAGGAGCGGTCTCATGGAGAACTACTTTAATTTTTCGATTGCCATTATTGCCATTGGAAATCTTCTTGACTGCATCATACTCGCCAATATGATGAGAGTTTTTTTGAAAAAGAGAAAATTACATCATAGTGTAATAGGGACTGCCTATGGATTGTTTTATGTTCTTTCCGCCGCGGCTGTTTTCTATTCCTTTATAACATGGCAATATTGCGCGTTTTATCTGTTTTTGCTGTTTTTGCTGACTTTCTTTTATGAAGGATCATGGGAAAAAAGGATTTGGGTCGTATTGACATTGGGCAGTATCAGACTTTCCTGTTTGCTGATGGTGTTTTTGGCAGAGGGGAGAGTTTTTTATGCACCGGAGATCTGTATGGCGGCATTTTTATTTCTTGTATGCTTTGTGATCATGAGGCGGCTTCCTGTTGCGCAGAATGATGAAGATAAAGGTGAAGCAGATCGTCCGCGGCTGATTTTACTGTTATTGGTTTCTGCAGCAAGTGCGACTGCTTTGTTTGGTCTGCTTTATGAAACAGAAGTATCAACAATGTTTGCAATCATTTGCTGTGTGTGCGTTTTAATCATTGATTTGAGTGCATTTTTTCTTTATCATGCGGTTTGTCAGAACGATATACATGTGAAGCAGAGGGACTCATACAGGCATTCGTTGTATTATTATAAAAATCAGATGAAGGTGATCATTGAATCCCAAAGCAATATCAGGGCGCTGCGCCATGATATGAAAAATCATTTACTGCATTTAAGCATACAGTTAGAAAATAAAAAATATGAAGATGCTTTGTGTTATCTGAATGCAATGATGGAAAATATGAAGAGCGATATGGAATATGTTTCAACCGGAAATACAGAGGCGGACTGTCTCTTAAATTACAAAATCCAGGTTGCTGAAAAAGTATTGAAGAGGGTTGAATATCGGATTCAGATACCGGCTGACTGCGAGTGGAAATCATTTGACTTTAATATTGTCATGGGAAATTTATTGGATAATGCACTGGAGGCAGCGCAGG
>CALDLG010000063.1 GCA_937910785.1 uncultured Lachnospiraceae bacterium
TCCGGCGCATTGCAGCCATAATGCGCATATGTTTTATATAAAAACGAAGGACCTTGAGGAACGGAACCGACTGGATGCCTGGTTAAAGGAAAAAGGGATTCTTCCGGCATCCCATTATGTACCGCTGCATTCCGCGCCGGCGGGCCTTAAATTCGGAAGATTTCATGGAGAGGACAGATATACGACCAAAGAGAGCGAACGACTTCTCCGTATGCCGTTGTTCTACGGGCTGACCGCGGATGAGGTGGAATATATTGCGGAGCAGGTTCGGGCATTTTATCAGGCAGAGGGATGATTATGCAAAAGGCGGCGGGACGGTATGAAAACGGAATCATCATGGCAGTGACTATGATGGTGAATATTGTGCTGATGGGCATTTGCTTCGATTTCTATTATGACCTGAATGATGATGTGTTGATGAAGGATATTATGGCGGGTGTCTATACCGGAACGCCGGACGGCCACAATATGCAGACGCTGTATATTCTTGGAGCCGCGATTGCGTTTTTGTACCGGGTGTGTGATAGTCTTCCCTGGTATGGAATATTTCTGTTTCTCTGTCAGATGGGGAGCGTTTATCTGGTCGGAGTCCGTCTTCTTCGATTCTTTCAAAGCAGACGGACGAAGGCAGTCTGCATTTCTTTACTCAGTGTTTTTCTCTGGGGGATTTTACTGCCGCATCTGACGGCGGTTCAGTATACCGTTACCTGTACGATGCTGGCGGGAGCGGCGGTCTTTCTGTTTATGACAACGGAGTCCGGGCTTTCCATCAGGCAGTTCATCATTCGGAATATCCCGGCGGTTTTGCTCGTAATTCTGGCTTATCAGCTTCGGACTGAAATGCTGCTGCTTGTTTTTCCGTTTATCGGACTGGCCGGTCTGTTTCGCTGGATGGAGGAAGAGCATTTTTTCCGGAAAGAAAATTACCGAAAGTACGGCGCGGTGATCGGCCTGATTCTGTGCGGCATGCTGATCAGCCGTCTGATCGATTTCGCGGCTTACGGTAGTGAAGATTGGAAACGCTTTCTTGTTTTTTTTGAAAAAAGGACGGAAGTCTATGACTTTCATCCGGATATCCTGACAAGCGGAGAGCACCGCGAGTATCTGTATTCCATCGGTTTAAACGACGCGCAGCAGAAGCTTCTGGAAAATTATAATTTCGGGCTGGACGAGCGGATCGATGAGATCGTTCTTGGGAAAATTGCGGCTTATGCGTCGACGGAACAGGCGACAGGAATTCCGGCTGACCGGCGTCTGGCCGATCTGTTTCATAAACTGGGGGAAAAAGGGAGATTCTATGTGTACCGTACCCTACACGGAGAGGATGCGCCTTATAACAGGCTGATTCTGATCGGTTATCTGTGCGTTCTGTTTGCGGAAATCTGTTCCATGAGAAGGAGACGGGTATCCGGACCGGAGAAACAGGAACCGGAGCGGCGGCGAAGGTTGTGGAAATCGTTTGGGAAAATATTGGCGGAGCTCATGCTTCTTGCTGTTGTCAGAACGGGACTTTGGATGTTTATCCTGATGCGGGACAGAGATCCTGTGCGGATTACGCATTCGCTTTATCTGGCGGAGTGGATGGTGCTTCTTGGCATGATACTTCTACGCTCCGGAGCGGCGTATCATGCCGGGAGAAAAAAGTGGGCTCTGCCGGTTTTACTTGCGGTTCTGGGACTTTCTTACCTGCCTCGGAGTATTTTGGCAGTCATGGCGGACGGGCTGGCGAGGGAGGAAGCAAACCGGGGGGCGCTTGCGATTGCGGAATATTGCAGGGAGCATCCGGACAGTTTTTATTTTGAGGATGTTTATTCCACAGTTGGATTTTCCCAGAAGCTGTTTCAAAATACAGATAATTCTCCGGCAAATTATGATATTATGGGCGGATGGATGTGTAAGAGCCCGCTCTACCGGGAAAAACTGAGACATTTTGGGATAGAAACGATGGAAGACGGGCTGCTGTCCGGGAATTCGGTTTTCTTTATCACACAGATAACAGAAGAGACGGAGGCCGGTGAGGCGGCGGATAAGGGAACCATGACGGATACGTTGGGAAAGGGCGCCGATACGGACTGGCTGATGGATTATTATGCCGGCAAAGGAATCCGGATCAGACTGGAACAGATCGATCTGATCGGCGGAAAATATGCCGTTTTCCGACTGGAATCCGAAGAGGATGCGGCATTTTCATGAAAACCGGTCATGAGCTGCGGGCCGTGTCAGAAAGGCAGGAACACCGGATTGGACAGACAAAACAGCCCGCAGGACGGGCGGATTAAGATGGATGAGGATACCCGTTCGGAAGCGGATTTTTCCCGTCCGGAGGCGGATTTGATCTTTCTGCGGCCAATGGCGGCGGAGGATACGGACAGTATTGTGGCATGGCGGAATACGGACCGGGTCAGGCATAATTTTATCGACCAGAGGCTTTTTACGGCAAAAGGGCATCAAAACTGGATCAGGACGCAGGTGGAACCGGGACATGTGGTGCAGTTCATCATCTGCGAGAAGGGCTCCGGGCGCGGCGTGGGCAGCGTTTATTTCCGGGATATCGACCGGGAAAAGGGCTGTGCGGAATATGGAATTTTTATCGGGGAAGAGGATGCGGCCGGGAAAGGATACGGAACTCAGGCGGCGAAGCTTGCGCTTGCCTATGCTTTCAAAACGCTGCATCTGAAGACGGTATTCCTGCGGGTTTTCTCGGACAATACGGGGGCCAGAAGGAGCTATGAGAAGGCCGGCTTCCGGCTGATTGCCGACAGGCGGGAGGAAATCGTAACCGGGGAGGTTACGAGATCGATGGTATTTTATGAGTGTAAATGTCCGGATTGATTTTGCTCTGCATCGGACAGGCGGAAGGAGTTCTATGAGTCAGTTAGTCAGTTTTGTAATACCCTGTTACCGCTCTGCGGAAACGATCAAAAAGGTGATCGATGAAATCGACCGTACGATGGAGAAGCTCGATCAATACCGTTATGAGATCGTTCTGGTGAACGACTGCTCTCCCGACAATACCTTTGAGGTGATCCGCGGTATCTGTGCGAAGCGGAAAGATATCTGCGGTGTGAATCTCGCCAGAAATTTCGGACAGCATGCGGCGCTGATGGCGGGGTTTCACTATGTGCAGGGGGATGTGGTGGTCTGTCTGGATGACGACGGACAGACGCCTGCGGATGAGGTTGGAAAGCTGCTTTCCAAAATAGAGGAGGGTTATGATGCGGTTTATGCCAGATATGAGCACAAGCAGCATTCGGCCTTCCGTAACTTCGGCAGCAGGGTCAATGAGTGGATGGCAAGGGTGATGATCGGCAAACCGAAAGAACTGTATGTATCCAGTTATTTTGCGGTGAAGCGTTTTATCGTGGAAGAAATGCTGCGCTATGTGAATCCGTATCCCTATGTGATCGGTCTGGTGCTCCGGGCAACGAACAGAATTGCCAACGTCGACGTGAACCATCGGGAAAGAGAAACGGGTTCCTCCGGCTATACGGTCGGAAAACTGTTTGCGCTCTGGTTCAACGGATTTACGGCATTCAGCATCAAGCCGCTTCGTATGGCGATGATCATGGGCGTATTCGTGGCCATGGCCGGATTTTTATATGGAATTTATACGGTCATCAAGAAACTGGTCAATCCCGATGTGGTGATCGGATTCAGTTCTCTGATGTCCGCGATTGTTTTCATCGGCGGGATGATGATGGTGATGCTCGGTATCATTGGGGAATATATCGGAAGAATTTATATTTCCATGAACAATTCGCCGCAGTATGTGGTCAGAGAGTGTGTCAATGAACGGAAATGAATTTAAAATCGGATTAAAACTGAATTTTCTCGCCTTTCTCATCGCTACGGCAGGAACGCTCTGTTTTCCGCAGATTCTGAACCTGAAAGGGAATCCGCTGGCCTTTACGAACAGTATTCTTTCCGTATTCGTATGGCTGCTGTGCATTTATGCCGTGAACCTGTCTCTGCATACCATCGATCTGCAGGATAAAAGGGGCTGGCTGACTGCGGGCATTTTCTCCTTTGCGTTTACGGCGGCGATGCTTTTCGGCGTCAGACTGGAGGCGGATGGAAATGTGGATTTTAAGGACTGGAAGCTGTGGATCTCGCTTCCGGTTCTGACCTGTCTGTTTACGATTCTGGTCCGCAAATCGTGGAATTTTCTGGGAAACATGGAAGAGAGGAAAGAGAAGCTCACACAATACATGAAGGTGCCGGAAAAGCTTTCCGCTCCGCACAGATATGCGAATGTCCTGACCTTTGTTTTCCTGCTGCTCTGCTGGCTGCCTGTTCTGTTGGCCGTTTATCCGGGATTTTTTGTCTATGACGCGCAGGATGAGTATCTGCAGGTGGCATCGAGGAATTTCACGACCCATCATCCGCTCGTGCATGTACTGATGCTGGGAGGAATTATCTGTGCGGTTCATAAAGTGACGGATTCTTATAATCTTGGCATCGCCTGCTATACCGTCGTGCAGATGCTCATTACCGCAGGGGGATTTACCTGCCTGCTTGCATATCTCAGGAAAAAAGGGATATCAAGGATGCTGCGTTTTCTTTCGCTGATTTATTTCGCGCTGTTTCCTGTCATTGTGATGTTTACGCTTTGTTCGGCCAAGGATACGCTTTTTACGGTGGCGCTTTTGCTGCTTCTTTTAAATATGCTGGAAATGGGAATTGCGGAAGATGCTTTTTTTGCTTCTAAGAGGGCAATGCTTTTCTTCGCGTTTTCCGCGCTGACGATGCTGCTGTTTCGAAAGAACGGGGTCTACGCGTTTGCGGTGATGGCTCCGGTGCTTCTTTTTTATCACAAAAAGTATCTGAAAAAGATCGGAATGCTTCTGGCGGCCGTTTTTATTTCCTATTTTCTGATAAGCGGCGGTCTGGCGGCGGTATTCCATGCGCAGGATACGGAAAATCAGGAGATTCTGACGGTGCCGATTCAGCAGCTCGCAAGAACCTGGAAATTTAACCGGGAGGTTTTTTCGGAGGAGGAGGCCGCTACGCTGCATGAGATACTGCCGGAAGAGGCGCTGGTGTTATATAATCCCAAGCTGTCCGATCCGGTCAAATACCATTTTCAGAATCATGCCTATGAGACGGACCGGTCCAGATATGCCATGCTGTGGCTGAAGATCGGGCTGAAGAAACCGTTATCCTATCTCAATGCCTGGCTGATGAATTCCTATGGGTTCTGGTATCCGGATACGGTGATTGACGTTTATTCCGGGAATACGGTATTTACCTTTACTTATGGGGACAGTTCCTATTTTGGCTATGAGGTGGAGCTGCCGGGTGTCAGGGACAGCAAGATTCCCTGGCTGGACGAAGCGTACAGACGTCTGTCTCTGGAAATTGAGCAGGAGAAAATACCGATCATGTCCATGCTGTATTCTCCGGGATGTCTGTTCTGGTGCTTTGCTTTCGTTTTTTGCTATGTGCTGTATCGGAAGAAGTGCCATATTATCATGCCGTATCTGATGGTGCTGCTGATCTGGATGACGGTGCTGCTGGGTCCGACCTATCTGCCCAGATATGTACTGATCTTCTGGTTCGGCCTCCCGTTGTTCGCGGCAGTGATGCTGGAAGAGGAAAAATTCGGTCAAGTTGTAAAATAATGACAGTTGTGGTATAATGACCGCGGAGTGTGTATCGGCGCCTTACAGATATGGATGGAATAAAAATCAGGAAAGTGTTTATCAAGAATGAATAAAGTGATCAATCACCGTCAGGCAGTCTGCGGGACGGTCTGGATGATATGTTTCTGTATTATAATTGCATTGTGGCCTTTGCGGCTCGTGACGGAAAAAGTCGTTTCCGGAAGCAACAGGCAGATGTCCATGCAGTCGGAGGCAATTACGGAAGATTATGTGGTGGAGCAGATGTTCGTTGCCCAGTATGACCGTCTGCACAGCATTCGTGTTTACTTTCTGAATGAATCCGCGGGAGAAGAATTCAATTTTATTCTGCGGGATGCTTCCAGAAATGTTCTGATGCAGCAGGTCATTTCGACGGATGAAATGGAAGAGATGCCGGGATTCTGCACCATACAGGTTAATCAGGAGACGGAAGTCGGCAGGGAATATTATTATCAGCTGCAGGGAATATCCACTGATTTTTATGTGGCTTATGAGGATACGGAGACATCCGGAACAATTTATAACGGAACGCTCTTCTATGGTAACGTGGAAGATACGGAGCATAATATTATCACCGAATATGTATATGGAATTCCGCTGCGAAAGGGCAGAACACTGATGTGTGATGTCCTCCTTGTGATGCTTGGGATTCTTGTTTATGCCGGTACCGGAGCATATTATAAGAGGTATCCGGACAGAAACCGGCTGTTAACCGTAGAGATGGTATGGAAAAGAGTGGCATCGCCTGTGGTGATTGCCGCGGCGATCATCTGTATTCTGACAGTCTGGCCTCTCCGGCTGTTTTCAGAGTATGCGGAAAACAATCTGTTTTTCATAGCGGGCATCCTGATTACGGCAGGAATTCTGCTCTACGGAATCAATCGGAAGAGGCTTGATAAAAGCAGCGACATGGGACTGGCAGCGCTGCATGACAGATGGCCCGATTATGTGCAGGCGGCATTTTTTGCACTGGCGATTCAGGCCGGCGTGCATTATATGAACGGTTTATATGAGATACATCATGCGATCGCATACCGGGAAATGCTGATTTACTTCGGTTTGGCAGTGATTGCGACATATCGGAAGAAGGAGCTTCTTCATCCGATGAATCTGATCTGGTTAGTCTTCGTCGCATTCGCCGGACCGTCTTATTATCAGGAGCAGATAAAGTCTCCCGATATCATGTCTCCCGGTACGGAAGAAGGATTTCTGGTAGTGAAGCTGAGCGTATGGGCGGCCGTTGTTGCGGGAATTGTGATTCTGAATACGGTATATAGCCTGATTCGCGCGGTGCGGTGCCTGATTCTGCGACGAAGGGCCGGGGATAAAAAGGCCCGAAGCGGACGGTTTTGTTTCTGGTATATGGCGGTTTTGGCGGTCTTTTTTACGCTTTTGATCGTATACAGGAATACGAGAGGCTGGCCTGTCTATCTCGTATGCGCCTTTTCCCTGTATTATGTGCGCGCTGCGGTATGGGAGAAACGGGAAAGGCTGTTAAACAATATCTGTAACGGGATTCTGCTTCATTTTCTGGTGATGACAGGATACTGTCTGCTGCACAGACCCTATATGTTCTACCAGTATTACCGTTATCCGTTTATTTTCCACACGGTGACAATCTGTGCCGTATATCTGTCTCTGGTAGTATGCGCCGCGCTCGTGAAGCTGCTCGACGTATACCGCAGGAAACCTTTTCTGACATGCATCTGGAAGGAACTGACGGTATTCGGAATTTCGATGGTATATCTGATCTTTACCCTGTCGCGGACGGGCTATCTGGCGATCGCGGTGATGTCGCTGATCGTCATTCCGATCGTATGTCTGGGCATGCGGCATAAGATAAAAGCCATATCCGGAGCCGCAGCGATGCTTGCTGTCATTGTCGTTTTGTGTTTCCCGGCAGTATTCAGTGCACAGCGGATTGTTCCGGCTGTAACCGCACAGCCTGAAACGATGGAAATCGAAGAGCTTCCGAGTGAGATTCTGCATGGAAGAGATCTGGATTCTCATTATTATATGACGATCCGCCGTTTTCTTCATGTGTTCCAGTCGAAGATACTGGGAATCCCGGAGGAAGAGTGTATTAATCAGTATAAAATTGTAAAAGATGATAAACAGAACAGTCCGGCATTTTGCATGGTGGATTCCGATTATATTGAGGAACCGGCACTGCTTGCATCGGCGGATTCGGCCGCCGGATTTTCGGAACCGGAAGAAGCGCAGGAAGAGGAGCTGTCTTCGGAGGAGGAGAATGCCGGGGAGCGGCAGGAAAGTGATGCGGAAGCCTATGCAAACGGGCGAATGGACATCTTTAAATTGTATTATGAGAACCTGAACAGGGAAGGCCATGATGAAATGGGAATTACGCTGCCGGATGGAACGCTGATCGTTCATGCACACAATATCTATCTGCAGACGTCTTATGACCATGGCGTACCGACAGGAATTGTTTTTGTCCTGTTTGGATTCTGTACTTTTATACAGTCAGCCGTTTATTATAAGAAGAGAAAAGATGACAGACTATGCAGTCTTCTGCCGTTTGCCTTATTGATCGTGTTCGCGACGGCCGGCCTGACGGAATGGATTTTCCATCCGTGCAATCCGATTGCCTTTTGTCTGTTGTTAATGCCTGCGCCCCTTTTGTGTGATATGGGACGCACCGCAGAAGGAACGAGTAGAAATGGAAAAGAAGCGTAAACCGTTTAATGTAAAATTGTTTTATCGAAGAACAGCGTTGATTATCTATGATGTGATCAGCATTTTTCTGGCAAGCTATCTGGCGATCATTATCCGCTATGAGGGCAGGATTGGAGCGATTCCGGAGCATTTTATGCAGTCGATTGACCGGTTTCTTCCGTTAAATATTCTGCTTGCGCTGGTTATTTTTTATTTCTTTCACCTATACAGCAGCCTCTGGGCTTTCGCGGGGGAGACGGAGCTGCAGAATATCGTGGTCTCCTGTGTGATCGCAACGGTGGTGAACGGGATCGGCCTGCAGTTTTTCCGTGTGGAAGGGCAGGCGGTGCCGCGAAGCTATCATTTTCTGTATCTGTGTCTGCTTGTCAGCTGTATTTTTGCAAGCCGTTTTTCGTACCGTTTTTTCCGGGGAATCAAGCATAAGCAGCAGAATAAGAAAAATCAGATTTCGGTTATGGTGATCGGCGCCGGAGAGGCGGCAAATGCCATTATCAAAGAGATCGTAAACAGCAACTTTTCCACCATGGTTATCCGTTGTATCATCGATGACGATAAGGGAAAATGGGGCAGATATATTCAGGGAATCAAGGTGGCAGGCGGACGGGACAAGATTGTGGAGTGCGCCGATCTTTACGGAGTGGATGAGATTATCGTGGCGATGCCTTCCGCTTCCCGCGCCGAGATCAAAAATATTCTGGAGATCTGTAAGGATACAAACTGCAAGCTGCGCTCCCTGCCGGGCATGTACCAGCTTGTAAACGGAGAAGTCAATGTCAGTAAACTGCGTGACGTGGAGGTGGAAGACCTGTTGGGAAGAGAGCCTGTCAGCGTCGACATGGATTCCATCCTCGGCTATGTGCAGGGTAAGACCGTGCTCGTAACGGGCGGCGGCGGTTCGATCGGAAGCGAGCTTTCCAGACAGATTGCGCAGCATAAGCCGAAACAGCTGATTATTCTCGATATTTACGAAAACAATGTCTATGACGTGCAGCAGGAACTGAAAATGAAGCATCCGGAGCTGGATCTTATTGTGCTCATTGCGTCCGTACGGAGTGCGAGCCGGATGAATTGGATTTTCTCGACCTACCGGCCGGATATTGTCTATCATGCGGCAGCGCATAAGCATGTGCCTCTGATGGAAGACAGTCCTACCGAGGCGATCAAAAATAATGTATTCGGTACCTTTAAGACGGCCCAGGCGGCTGCCATGACCGGGGCGGGAAGGTTCGTCATGATATCGACGGACAAGGCGGTAAATCCCACCAATATTATGGGAGCCAGCAAGCGGATCTGCGAAATGATCATACAGATTTTTAACAAACATTATGATACGGAATTCGTGGCGGTGCGTTTCGGAAATGTACTCGGCAGCAACGGGAGCGTTATTCCGCTTTTCCGGAAACAGATCGCTGAAGGCGGGCCGGTCACCGTGACGCATCCGGATATTATCCGGTACTTTATGACAATTCCGGAAGCGGTATCGCTCGTATTGCAGGCGGGCGCTTATGCGAAGGGCGGTGAAATCTTTATTCTGGATATGGGAGAGCCGGTGAAAATTCTGGATCTGGCGAAGAATCTGATTCGTCTGTCCGGTTTTCGGGTAGGCGAGGATATCAAGATCGAATTTACGGGGCTTCGTCCCGGCGAGAAGTTGTACGAAGAGCTGTTGATGGACGAGGAAGGAATGAGGGATACGGCAAACCGCATGATCCACATCGGCAAACCGATCGAGGTGGACGAACAGGAATTTTTCGTGCAGTTAAAGGAACTGAAAGACGAATGTACGATCGAAAGCTCGGATATCAGGCCTCTGATTCAGAAAATCGTGCCGACTTATCACTATGGAAGCACAGGCGATTTCGAATAAAAATACGGAGAGCGGCGCAGATGCCGCCGCTGCGGGAAAGGATATGGTTTGATGATGGAAAAAAAGAGAATTTATTTATCTTCACCTACCATGCATGGCAGGGAGCAGGAATTTGTGCAGGAGGCATTTGACACCAACTGGATTGCGCCGCTTGGGCCGAATGTGACGGCCTTTGAACAGGAGATGGCGCAGTACACGAAAGCGCCTTATGCGACCGCGCTGAGTTCGGGTACGGCGGCGATTCATCTGGCGTTAAAGCTTCTGAATATCGGACCGGGAGATGTGGTATTCGTATCGGATCTTACTTTTTCCGCGACCTGTAACCCGATCGTGTATGAGGGGGCGACACCGGTCTTTATCGATGCGGAGCCGGATACATGGAATATGTCACCGAAGGCGCTTGAAAAAGCATTTGAAAAGTATCCGAATCCGAAAGCGGTTCTTTGCGCCTATCTGTACGGCACGCCTGCGAAGATCGACGAGATCATGGCAATATGCGAGGCACATCATGTGCCTTATATCGAGGATGCCGCGGAATCTCTTGGCAGTACCTATAAGGGAAAACATACGGGAACGATGGGAAAATTCGGTATTTTTTCATTTAACGGAAATAAGATTATTACGACCTCCGGCGGCGGCATGCTGGTGTCGGAGGATGAAGAGGCGATAAAGAAGGCGCTCTTTCTGGCGACGCAGGCCAGAGATCCGGCCAGACACTATCAGCATTCCCATATCGGTTATAATTACAGAATGAGCAATGTGGTGGCGGGCATCGGAAGAGGACAGCTGCAGTATCTGGATGAGCATAAGGCGCGTAAACAGGCGATTTACCGGCAGTACAGGGAGGCTTTCGCGGATATTTCCGAAATATCGATGAACCCGCTGAATCCGGACGGAGAAGCCAATAACTGGCTGTCCGGCATGTTGATTGCGAAAGGCAGCAGCGTGACGCCTGACAGAATTATGGATGCGCTGGATGCGGAAAATATCGAGAGCAGGCCGGTATGGAAGCCCATGCATGAGCAGCCTGTATTCGCGGAATGTGATTTTATTCCGCATAACGAAGACGGCAGCAGCGCCGGCAGCGATATTTTCGTAAGGGGCTTATGCCTGCCGAGCGATATCAAAAATACGCCGGAGGATATGGACCTGATCATCGGCATTATCAGAAAGTGTTTCGGCAGATAAAAGATGTCTGGCGGCAGTGAAAAAATCTGCCGGCAGTCTGTGGGGGGCGGACAGATGATTTATGCAAGGTTTATAAAAAGAATATTGGATATCGTGTTGTCTTTGTCGGCGATTATTGTGCTTAGTCCGCTGCTTCTTATTTTATATGTCCTCGTCCGGGTAAAGCTTGGAAGCCCTGTATTATTCCATCAGGAAAGGCCGGGAAGAAACGGGGAAATCTTTACGCTTCGTAAGTTTCGAACCATGACGGATAAGCGGGATGAGAAGGGAGAGCTTCTGCCGGACGAAGCGCGTCTGACCGGATTCGGAAAGCTGCTGCGTTCGACCAGTCTGGATGAACTTCCGGAGCTGTTTAATATTTTGAAGGGAGATATGAGCCTGATCGGACCAAGACCTCTTCTTGTGCGGTATCTGCCCTGGTATACGGAAGAGGAGCGGCACAGACACGATGTGCGGCCGGGTCTGACGGGACTCGCGCAGGTGAACGGCAGAAACGCGCTGGGCTGGGAGGGCAGGTTTGCTTATGATCTGGAATATGTGAAGCACTGCAGCTTCCTGATGGATTTAAAAATTATTGGTATGACCATCGGAAAGGTTTTAAAGCGTTCCGGCACCTTATCGGGAGCGGAGCAGACGGTGGAGGATTTTGACGTGTATCGGAAGAAACAGGCCGACGGGAACATAGAAGGGCAGCAGGGGAAAGACAGTCAGGAGGCGGCCCGGAAGAAAGATGAAGAGAGGGCGGGAGAACAGGCATGAAAGAGATCCCTGTATTTGAGAAAGATCTGGAACGCACCTGTATTCAGGAATTATCGGACAGCTACGGAACCAACCGTATTTTTATGAAAAGAGACGATGTCATTCCTTTCAGCTTCGGCGGAAATAAGGCACGGAAGGCGGCCGGGTTTTACAGGGATATCAAACGGACGGATACGGATGTCATTATGACATACGGAAGCAACAGTTCCAATCACTGCCGCATTATCGCCAATATGGCGGCCGGAATGGGACTTTCCTGCCACATTATCTCGCCGGAGGAAAACCGGGAACTGTTAAATAACACGAAGCTGGTGCAGACGTTCGGAGCGGTTATCGAGACCTGTCCAGTCACAAAAGTGGCGGAAACGATTGAAAACAGAAAGGCCGCTTACCGGGAAGCCGGGAAGCATCCCTATTTTATTCAGGGCGGCGGCCATGGGAATCATGGAACGGAAGCTTATGTAAGGGCATACCGGGAAATAGAAGAATTTGAAAAAGAAAACGATTTTTACTTTGATTATATTTTCCATGCTTCGGGGACCGGGACGACGCAGGCGGGTCTTGTCTGCGGCAGTCTGCTTTCCGGCGATGTTAGGAGAAAGATTGTAGGAATCAGCATCGCAAGAGAAGCGGGAAGAGGCAGGGATGTGGTCAGAGAAAGTATCCGGGAATATCTTGGCGGGAGATTTGACACGCTGTACAGGGAAGAAAGCCTTATTTTTACGGATGCATACAGGTGCGGCGGTTACGGTCATTATACGAAGGAAGTGGCAGAGACGATCGGCGCGGTGATGAAGCGGGAAGGCATTGCGATGGATACGACTTATGTCGGCAAGGCCTTTCATGGGATGCTCACTTATCTGAACGAAGAGAAAATCAGGGACAAAAAGATTCTCTTCGTGCATACCGGAGGAGGGCCGCTCTTTTTTGACGGGCTGGCGGCCGGCGTTTTCTCAGCCGGCAGATAAGAGTCTGTGACCGGAATCAATCAGAGGCCGACTGGCCGCAGGAAAGGCAGAGAAGACATGAATATCCTGATTTTAAGTGCGGGTACGAGAAACAAAGTGGTACAGTATTTTAAAAAAGAAGTGGGAGCGGAGGGAAAGGTAATCGCGACGGATTGCAGTAACCTGGCCCCTGCCGTGTATGATGCGGATAAATTTTATCTCGTATCCAGAATTACGGCCCCCGGATATCTGGAGCGTATTCTGGAAATCTGCAGAGAGGAACGGATAGACGGCGTATTTTCCCTGATCGATCCGGAGCTGAGCATTCTGGCAAAGGAAAAGAAACGATTTCTGGAGATCGGCACAACACCGATTGTCTCTTCTTATGATCTGGTGGAAACCTGTTTGGATAAATTCCGGATGTACCGGATGCTGTGTGAGATGGGGATTCCGACCGGAAAGTGCTACGTGGAAAAGGAAGCTTTTTATCGGGCGGTGGAGCAGGGAGAGATCTCCTATCCGGTTTTCGTGAAGCCGGTAAAGGGGAGTGCGAGCATCAATATCAGCAAAGTGGGCAGCCGGGAGGAGATCGAGCTTTTGTTCCGGCTGTACGATGATCTGATGATACAGGAATATATGGACGGGCAGGAATACGGCGCCGATGTCTATATCGATATGATATCGGGAAAATGTACTTCCATCTTCGTGAAAAAGAAGATCAAAATGCGGGCGGGAGAGACGGATAAGTCAGTGTCCGTAAAAGAGGAAAAGCTGTTTTCCATGCTGCGGGATTTCGTGGAAAAATGCGGCTTCCTCGGCATGATTGATATTGATATTTTTGAAAAGAACGGGACATATTATATTTCGGAAGTCAATCCCCGTTTCGGGGGAGGCTATCCCCATGCTTATGCCTGCGGCGTCAACATGCCAAAACAGGCGCTTGCCAATCTGGCGGGAAAAGAGAATCCCGTTTCGATCGGGGCGTATCGGGAATCGGTCTGCATGATGAAATATAATGAAATCGCCGTAAGGGATATGAGCGGCGAAGAAATACGGATGTAAATGACGGGGTAGAAATGAGTATGGGCAGAGTATTGGTTCTGATCAATTCTTCCGGGGGATTGTATGATTTCAGGAATGAATTTGTGGAAGCGCTTTTGAAGGAAAATCAGGTTTTCGTCAGCGTGCCGGATGATGTCAAAACGAAGGAGCTGACGGACGAGGGATGTCAGATCATTAAGACGCCCATTAACCGCAGGGGAATCAATCCGATAGAGGATTTGAAGCTTTATCGGACCTATCATAACATGATGAAGGAGTTAAAGCCCGATCTGGTGGCGACTTATACGATCAAGCCGAATATATACGGCGGTTTCTGCGCGGGCCGGATGAAAATTCCCTATATTACGACGATTACCGGGCTTGGAGGAGCTTTTGACCGGACGGGGCCGTTATTATGGCTGATCATCCGTATGTACCGGGCCGGCATGAAAAAGGCGGCCTGCGTTTTTTTCCAGAATGAGGAGAACCGGAGCATTTTTAAGAGATTCGGCATTCAGGGCCAAAAGGACAGGCTGGTTATGGGTTCCGGCGTGAGTCTGCCGCGGCATCCTTATGAACCTTATCCGGAACGGGAGGAAACGCATTTTCTTTTCGTTGGCCGCGTGATGAAGGAGCGGGGGATTCTGGAATTTGTGGAAGCCGCGAAGAGACTGCACAGCGATCGGGTGTTTTTTGATATTCTCGGATATTGCGATGAGGACTATCAGGAGATGCTGGAGCGGCTGGAGCAGGAAGGCGTGGTGCATCAGCTCGGTTTTCATACCCAGGTGCATCCATATCTGGCGGATGCCAGTGCAGTCGTGATCGCCTCCTTCCATGAAGGCATGTCTAATGCGCTGATTGAGGCGGCGGCAACGGGAAGGCCCGTGATCGCATCCAATATCAGCGGATGTCTGGAAGCCTTCGAAGAAGGACGGACAGGTTTTGGATTTACGCCCGGTAATGTGGAAGAGTTAGTGGAGGCGCTGCGGAAATTCTTAAAGCTTTCTTTTGAGGAGCGGTCCGCGATGGGACAGGCCGGCCGGAAGAAGATGGAGCGGGAGTTTGACAGAAGGCTTGTTACGGGAGCGTATATGGAAGAAGTTAATCGTATTATGAAAAAATCAGGAAGGAGATCAAATCAAAATGAATCTGTATGAAAAGATCGTAAAGGGTGAGGAAAAAATTTCACTGGTGGGACTCGGATATGTAGGCATGCCGATCGCGGTAGCTTTTGCACGAAAGGTCGGGGTTGTGGGATTTGATCTGAATGAGGCGAAGATTGATCTGTATAAGAGCGGCGTTGATCCTACAAAGGAAGTAGGCGATGAGGTTATCCGGAATACGACGGTGGAGTTCACCGCGGACGCTTCCCGGTTAAAAGAAGCGAAATTTCATATCGTAGCCGTGCCGACGCCTGTTAAGAGCGACCATACGCCGGATTTGTCCCCGGTAGAGGGCGCAAGCCATATTCTGGGACAGAATCTGACAAAAGGCTCTGTTGTTGTTTATGAATCGACGGTATATCCGGGTGTAACGGAGGATATCTGTGTGCCGATTCTGGAAGCCGAATCCGGTTTGAAATGTGGTGTTGATTTCAAAATCGGCTATTCGCCGGAGCGGATCAATCCGGGCGACAAAGTACATAGACTGGAGACGATTACGAAGATCGTATCCGGCATGGACGAAGAGACGCTCGATACGATCGCGAAGGTATATGAGCTCGTTGTGGAAGCAGGAGTTTACCGGGCCGAATCCATCAAAGTGGCGGAAGCGGCAAAGGTCATAGAGAACAGTCAGCGGGATATCAATATCGCGTTTATGAACGAGCTTTCTATCATTTTTCATAAAATGAATATCGATACGAAGGCCGTCCTGCAGGCGGCGGGCACGAAATGGAATTTTTTAAATTTTATGCCGGGGCTCGTGGGGGGGCACTGTATCGGCGTCGATCCCTATTATCTGACCTATAAGTCGGAGGAGCTGGGGTATCACTCCAGAATCATTCTTGCCGGCAGGCGCATCAATGACGAGATGGGCAAATACGTGGCGGAAAGTCTCGTAAAGAACCTGATCAGGGCGGATATTCCGGTTAAAACCGCAAGAGTAGCAATTCTCGGCTTTACTTTTAAGGAGAACTGTCCGGATACCAGAAATACAAAAGTCATCGATATTTACAATGAGCTGGGCGAATACGGCATTCGTCCGTTGGTCGTGGACCCGGCCGCCGATGCGGATGAGGCGGAGCGGCTTTACGGCCTGAAATTCAGCGGCCTGGAGGATATTCGCGATATGGATGCGGTTATTATCGCGGTGGCTCATGACGCGTTTAAAAATCTTCAGAAAGAGGATCTGAACCGGTTCTTTAAGGCGGAGAATGCGCAGAAGGTGCTTGTGGATATTAAAGGGCTTCTGAACAGAGAGGAGTATCTGACAGAGGACTACCAATACTGGAGACTCTAAAATGGGAAGAAAGATTGCCGTCCGGATGGATGATATTACGGCGGATATGAACTGGGATAATTTCCGCTTCTTTCAGGAACTGTTTGAAGAGGCGGGCATTACGCCCCTGCTCGGAATCGTGCCGGAGAACCGGGATGAAAAACTGCACTGTGAAAAGCCGCGGGCCGGTTTCTATGAGATTATGCGGGAGCTTCAGGACCGGGGCTACTGCTTTGCCATGCATGGCTGCTATCACCTGTATACGACCGGCTGCGGCGGTCTTTTTCCGCTGAATTCCTGTTCCGAATTTGCGGGCATTCCTTATGAAAAACAAAGAGAAATGCTTGCTTTCGGAAAAGAGAAACTGAAAGAGCAGGGCATCGACGTGGAGCTGTTTATGGCACCGGCCCATTCATATGATGCGAATACACTCCGGGCGCTTTCGGAGATCGGCATTACGAAGGTGACGGATGGTTTCGGGAAAATGCCCTATACCTACAGGAAGGGAGGGATTGTATTTTATCCGATTTCCTTTCTGCTTGGCCGCAGCCTGAAAAGCAGGGACGGCGTAACGACGCTGGTGATTCATGCCAATACGGTGACGGAGGCGGATAAGGAGCGGTATCGAAAGATTTTCGAGGAATACGGAAAGAATATGATCTCTTATTCGGAATATCTGGAAATGACGCCGGTGATAAGACGGTTTCCGGGAAGGGTGGCAGAATACCTGCTGGCAAAGGGCAAGCATCTGGCGGGCCGCATCCGGAGATGACGCGGAATCACATGGAAAGGAGTCTGTCATGGGAGAAGCGATACGGATACTGCATGTGCTCGGAGGCCTCAGCCTTGGCGGAGCGGAAAGCCGGATTATGGATTTGTACCGGTGCATCGACAGAGAAAAGATTCAATTCGATTTTCTGATACATCAGAGTAAGACCGGCTATTATGAAGAAGAAATTCAATCACTGGGAGGGCGGATTTACCGCGTTCCCCGTTTTAGATTATATAATCTTTCCGCGTACCGGAAGGCACTGCGGATTTTTTTTGACGAACATCATGATTTCCGGGCCGTGCATGGCCATATGACGAGCACGGCCTCCATTTATCTGCCGATTGCCCGAAGGGCCGGAATCCTCATGACGATCGCGCATGCCAGAAGCGCGGGCGTGGACCGGGGAATCAAGGGGCTCGTTACAAAGCTGCTCCGGATTCCGCTTGGGAGAAAATGCGATTATCTGTTTGCCTGCTCCGCGCTTGCGGGGGAAGCCGTTTTCGGGAGAAAAAATATGCTTGCGGGAAGAGTCAGGATCGTTCCCAATGCCATCGATGCCGCTGCTTTTCGGTTTCATCAGGAAACAAGACAGCGCATGCGGCAGGAGCTTTCGCTGGAAAACCGGTTTGTAATCGGGCATGTGGGGCGGTTCCATTATGCCAAAAATCATGAATATCTGCTGGCGGTTTTTGCGGAGATTGTAAAAAAAGAAGATCATGCGATCTTGCTTCTTCTCGGAGAAGGAGAGCGGATGGAAGAGATGAAGAAAAAGGCAGCGGAGCTCGGCATTGCGGATAAGACGCGGTTTTGCGGAAACCGTAAAGACGCGTGGAAGTATTATCAGGCGATGGATTTCTTCCTCTTTCCTTCCCGGTTCGAGGGACTTCCGGGAACGGTTATCGAGGCGCAGAGCGCGGGACTGCGCTGCCTGATTTCAGATACGATTACGCCGGAATGTCTGATTACAAAACTGGCCGTTTCCAGGAGCATTGCGGAGAATCCGGAAGTCTGGGCGGAATATGTGCTTGCGAACAGGGAATATGAAAGAATGGACTGCTCCGGACAGATCAGGGCGGCGGGATTCGATGTGAGAACGCAGGCAGCGTGGTATGAAAAGTTTTACATGTGTGAGAAGGATGGGGGAAGCCTGTGAAAAAAACGCGGATAAAAACATTTGGGATTTTAACTGCATTATTGCTTTTTTTCCTGGGTATGCTCGCCGCATATGGAGTCGGTGTCTACAACGATTCCGAGCAGTATCTGACGATGCATATTCACAGAGAGCCGCTGTATCCGCTTTTTCTGGCTTTTTTCAGGGCGATTGCAGGGCCGGAAACAGGGCTTGTGCTGACGGCTGTTATGCAGAATGTACTGACAGCATCCGGCATTTTCTTTCTGATAGAATATTTGGGGAAAAAGTTTGATCTCGGTATCCTGGGAGAGCTCGTATTACTGGCGCTGGAGCTGATGCCGCATCTCGTTACGCGGTATGTGTCCGCGCTCGGTATTTTTCTGGAAAATTCGATTATGAGCGAGGCGCTCTGCATTCCCCTTTTTCATTTTTTTCTGTTATTTACCTTGCGGATTATTTTTGAAGAAAAGAAATCAGATGTAATATACAGCCTTATATTCGCTTATTTACTGTCCATGACGAGAGGACAGCTGATGACGACGATTCTGATCTGGCTGGTGGTTGTAGTCCTGAAAATGCTGTCCGGCAGACAGTATAAGAAGCTGTTTTGGCCGGTTATCGTGGTCTTATGTGTTTTCGGCCTCCGCAGTCTGACGGTGCATATCTATAATTATTTTGTAACCGGCTATTTTATGGGAAATACTTACGGACAGGTCAATACGCTGACCAATGTGATTTATGCCTGTGACAGAGAGGACGGGGCGGTCTTTGAAGAGGGAAGTCTGGAGCGGGAATTTTTCGACCGCTTCATGGAAGAAGCGTATGCCGTCGGCGCAAACTACCGGTTTGCCAAAGATGCGCCGGAGGGGGAAGCGGCTTATCTGGAGGATCATCACGATCTTCTGAAATTTGAAGTGCTGGAAGCGGATATGTCCGCCTATTTTTTCAGTCTTGGCAAAGTGGACTACTATCAGCAGAGCAGCATGTCTGACGATATGGCGGGACGGATGCTGCGGAAGCTTTTGCCGGCCTGTTTCGGACAGTGGCTGTATGACTATCTGCTGCTTTGCCGGAACGGTTTTATCCGAAGCATCGCCGTTGTCAACAGATGGATTAACTGGGTGGCGTTGGCCATTTATCTTGCCGCGGCCGGGCTGACGGCGGCGGTATTTCGAAAGAACAGGCAGAGCATGGCGGTCCGCGTGATGGGGCTTGCGTTTCTGTTTATAATAGCCAATGTGTGCGCCACGTCGCTTACGATCATGTGCCTGTCAAGGTATATGATCTATGGGTTTTCGCTGTTCTATATGGCGGGATTCCTGCTGCTTCTGGAGCTTGGCCGGCAGGTCGGAAAAAGGCGGGAGGACAGACTGGTGCAAGAAAGAACAGGACTTTCAAAGCAGGATCGATTATGATCAGTTCATACAGGAGGAAACAGGGTGTCGATACAGCTTATACAGCAGGCAATACGCTATATGGAAGAACATATCTGTGAAGACATAAGCTATGCCGATGCGGCGAAAAGTGTGCATATGTCAAATTATAATTTCCACCGGACATTCAGTTTTATCGTGGGAATGACGGCGAATGAGTACATTCGGAAACGACGTCTTTCTTTAGCGGCCATGGAGCTGCAGACGACGGACATATCGGTAATCGACGCAGCGTATAAGTATGGCTATGAATCTCCGGAAAGCTTTTCCAAAGCTTTTTCAAGATTTCATGGTTCAACGCCCAGACAGGCAAAGCAGAAGGGAACAAAGATTTGTCTGTTTAATCCACTTGTGATAAAAATAATATCGGAAGGTGGTAATGTTATGGATTACAGAATCGAGCACAGAGAAAGTCAGAAATTTATTGCACTGGTAAGACCTTTTTCGAACGAAAGCATCAACGATGACGGCGATCACAGCATTCCTGATTTCTGGACGGAATGTAATGAAAAAAACCTGATTGAACCGATGAAATTACTCCGCGCCGAGGGAAAGAGAGACTTGTATGGTCTGTGCAGCCCTGTGAAGGGCGGTGAGACGCACTTTCATTACGGAATCGGAGTTATGGTGGATGAAGACACGGATACCGGCAAATTGGATGAGCTGCTTTCAAACGGTTATTCCATGTGGGAAACAGAGCCGGCAGACTACGCGGTGTTCAAATGTCTGGGTTCGGACGGCGATTGTCTGGGCGAAATGTGGAGCAGGTTTTTTAAGGAATTTGTCCCGCAGACCGGTTATGTGCAGACGGATGATACCGACTATGAGGTATATTTTGAAAAGGGAGAAAGCGGCCTGTTCTGCGAGTTATGGGTGCCGGTGAAACAGGGCTGAGGGAAAAGAAGAATACCGATGTAACAGAGGTAAAATCCGCTTATGCTGCAGGCGCAGGAAGCGCAGATTGTGAGAGAAGGTACTGTCAGATGATTTTGAAGAAGAAATATAAATCAATTGATACTTTGCGCCTGGCATTTGGTGCGTCACCGGTTTTTATGACATTGTATGCAATCCTGTCGTCTGCACAATCTGTCGTGCAGACGGCAGTAACAGCTGTGGTCACGGCAAATTTTGTGGATACTGCGACCTTCATATTGAATCGTACACGTCCATATAAGGACATCTATCTGGCATTGGCATTGGTATTAATGATATCAGGAGTTGTTAATACGACAGGAGCCGCAGCTAAATTGACGGCTTCAAAAGTCAGAGTCAGTCTTCAGCGTAGTCTGAAACCGGCTATTGTAAAGTTTTTTGCGGCGTTTCAATACAAATATATTGAAAATGAAAAAAGCTGGGAGTTGATCTCGCGTGTATCCAGGGACCCTGTAAAAGCAGTTATGGACGGAGTCGATGCATTCATACAGTTTGCTCAGATTATCATATCTGTCGCCTCCGTATTTATTCTGATTGTATCCCAGGTGTGGTGGGCGGCACTGATCATTCTTTCATTTTCAATACCAATGTTCTGGCTGTCCATGAGAGCAGGAAAGAAGAACTATCAGGCAGAACGTGATGCGGAAAAATACAATAGACGTACTGAATATCTGGAAGAAGTGCTGACCGGACGTGAGAACGTGGATGAGCGTACTTTGTTTGGGTATAACGATGTGGTAAACCGCGTATGGCAGGAACAGTATGATGCCGGAAGAAAATTACAGGTTAAGGTTACAGCCAAAAACTTTATGATCTCGAAGGGATCAAGTATGTTGTTGGCTTTGATTTCATTATTGGTCGCATTGACACTGATCGGTCCTGTTGTGAATCATCAGATGTCAGCCGGTATGTTCATGGGCATCGTCAGTGCCGTATTTGGCATGATTCAGAAGCTGGGTTTTCAGATGTCACGTTCTCTTGAGAATATTTCGCGTGCCGGTGAATATATGAAAGACCTGAGCGAATTTGTTCTGTTGCGTGAAGCGGAGGGTGCATTAACGGAACCCGATGCCGAACCAATTCAGATTGATTCATTGGAGTTTTGCAATGTGCGTTTCTGTTATCCGGGCGGCGGTGAACCTATATTGAATGGGTTATCCTTCAGGCTGGAAGCAGGACGCCATTATGCTTTTGTGGGAAAAAACGGTGCAGGTAAGACGACAATCACGAAACTGTTAAGCGGATTATATACAGAATACGAGGGTGAGATACTGATAAATGGAAAAGAACTTCGCGAGTATCCGGTCAGCGCGGTAAAGGCAATGTTTTCAGTGGTATATCAGGATTTTGCAAAGTATTACATAGAAATGAAAGATAACATAGCAATTGGCGATATACATGCAGCGGGTAAGGAAGTGGAAGCAGCCCATCAGGCGGGTCTGGATGAAGTTGTCAACAAGCTGGAGAAGGGCATCAATACTCCCCTGGGAAAAATCCTGAAAGGAGGCCAGGATATTTCCGGTGGGCAGTGGCAGCGTGTTGCGATTGCAAGATCACTGGTCAGCCGTGCCCCTGTCAGAATACTTGACGAGCCGACATCTGCACTCGATCCGATTAGTGAGAGTAATTTGTATCGGGATTTTGAAAAGCTGATGAAAGGTAAAACCACCATATTTGTAAGTCACCGTCTTGGGTCCACGAAGTTAGCCGATGAGATATTGGTCATCGACGGAGGAAAAATCACGGAACGGGGCACACATGAAGAGCTGATGGCAGACAAAGGCCGGTATGCGGATATGTTTGAGGCGCAGAAGGAGTGGTATTCATGAATACAAAGGGAAAGAAGTATCATTTATTACAAGTGATCATAAGGATTATTCCTATACAGGTCAAATCGGCTCCATGGAACTGTCTGCTTGAAAATTGTCTGGCAATTATGAATGGATTGTCATTTGCGCTGGCAGTTGTAGCAACACAGAACTTATTTGATGCGATATCCGATGCGGTTGCCGGTAAAGCTGGTTACAGAGAATGTGTTATTCAGCTGAGCTTACTTGCTGCGGTTACGTTCGGACAGCAGATCATCAATGGTATTCAGAATTTTCATGGTATCGGTATCCTTCTGCCCAAATCAGGCGGAAAGCTCACAGAACTTATTCATAAGAAGGTAAAACGTATTGATCCTGTCAAATTTGAGGACACAGATTTTCTTGATGATCTGAATAAAGCAAAAGAAGGTATCAGAGCAATCACGATGTTCTGTATGCTTGTATTTGCCTGTGTAAGCTTTTACGGAGTATATTTTGCCGCCATCGGCACTTATCTGTTCAAATTGAAACCTGTATTGATTATAACATTGCTTATGGCGTTTATTCCCGCAATGCTGGCACAAATTGTAAATGTCAGAATATTCGCTGATCTGGAAGGAGAAAGCGCGCCTCTTAGGCGTGAATGCGATTATTACCAAAATACAATATGTGATCGTGAATATTTCAAAGAAACCCGTATTCTGGGCGCTTTTCATTTTTTCTATAATCGATTTGAAGAAACGTTGAAAATACTGACCGGTAAGATTTGGAAGGCAGAACGTAAAGTTGCATTGTTCCAGCTTATGTTGGATTTCACCACCTTTGCTGGCAGGGCAGTTTCCATATACATGTTGTTTACAGCGACGATGTCGGGAGAAATTACAGTAGGCATGTTTGCGGCAGTATTTGCTGCTTTGACACAGGTTTTTGCGATTATGCAGGAAGTTGTGAAACAGCATATGGGAAATATGAACAGAGATATCGGAAAAGTAGTCAATTTTATTCGTCTTCTTGACATGCCGGAGAGAACCGGAGAGAAGGGCGAGACAGACTTTACGAAGGGCATCGCTGCGGAAAATATCAGTTTCAGCTATCCGGGCAGAGATACTCCTTCTATAAAAAATGTATCATTGAATATCGCAGACGGAGAGACAATTGCGATCGTTGGAGAAAACGGTGCGGGGAAGAGCACACTCGTTCGCCTTCTGACCGGAATTTATTGCCCGACCGGGGGAAGGGTACTGGTTGGGGGACTGGATACTGCCAGGTATTCATCTTCATGTGTGTTCAAAGGAATATCCGGGGTATTTCAAAAGTATCAGCGATACAAAATGACACTTAAAGAGAATGTTGCAATCAGTGATACGACAATCGAAGAAGATTCGAATAAGATCAGGCGGGTATTGGAGGAAGCCGGATTTGAAAAGGAAAATATCGGATTAGAGGATATGCTTTCTCCTGAATATGGCGGTGTTGATCTTTCAGGTGGACAATGGCAAAGGGTTGCAATAGCGCGTGGACTGTACAGAGTGAATGGCCTGATTGTTTTAGATGAGCCGACATCCGCTATTGACCCCATTGAAGAAACAAAGATTTATAAGCAATTTGCGCATCTGGCAGAAGGAAAATGTGCGTTGGTAGTGACTCATCGGATTGGTTCTGCAAAGCTGGCGGATCGTATTATCGTAATGGACGCCGGCAGAGTTGTTGACGCAGGTACACATGATGAATTAATAGCCCGTCCGGGACAGTATGCAAAGATGTGGGCAGCACAGGCACAGTGGTATGAACGGGGGTAAAGTGAGTATGCGGCAATCCGCCGCTTTTTCATAAATCAACTATGGAATCATCCGGACAAACGGCGCCAAAAACTGTAAGGATTCCGCCACACTGGAAGAGGGGGCATTAAACCGGGCGGTCATGGGAGCCATCCACCGGATTATCTGCAGTGACGGAAGCTTCGCATCCGCACTCAGGCAGAATGTGATCCGGGTAATCGGAAGCTATGGAAGGGAGCAGGAAATCGGATATGACTGTATTTCAGGCAGGGATGACAACAGAACAGGGAAATGTGGTTCCTGCCTGTGAAATAAATCCAGCAGATTTACGGTAAGAACAAAATGCTTGGAGAGCCAGGCGTTTTATCGTTGGTGTAAGCACAGGGAAAAGTAGAAAATGAATTGAGAGTTGATGTGCATATTGTTATAATGAAGATGTATCATTTGGAGTTATGAATAGATTTAGTGAAATGGAACCGTTATGAATAATGACTATATAAAAATTTTTAATGAACTGTTTTATGATGTTCAGAAAGATGAAGAAATGAATGCATTGATAGCCAATATTTGTTAAGTGCTTTTATTTCTAATAGAAATCATGTGGCACATAATAAGTTATTGGATTATTCGGCAAAAGAAAAAATGCTTGAAGATGTAGGAGAATTTAGAAAAGGTATTCGTGAGGCTGTTGCGCAGTTTGATTTAGAAAATCGTTCCGAAGAAGTGGAAGAGACATTGCAAGCCATTGAAGATCAGCGAGAATATGAAAGAGAAACGCTATTAGAAATAATTGAATCTGAATCTGGTGTAAAGATAAGAGACAAATAAGCAATATTAGAATTGTTTCAGGATACGCTGGATATATCTACACGGATATACTTGAAGTGGTCATTTATAAAGAAAAATGACCACTGAATGACCAGTAAATAGCCACTAATAATGCCAAAAACGCTCCTGTCAAATTCGATTACGCCTCGTGCGATTTATGACATCGAGGCAAAGATTGAGGGTTACTTTTTCTTAGATCCGGCTGATATGGAATCTTTTAATAAAATATTGTGTGAGTCTGCGCATACAGCGAAAGATAAAAAGCAAATGACTTTTTATTTACAGAAAGCAAAATATGTGATTGACGGCTTTACAGAGGAACAGAAAGGACAGGCAGTATTAGACATCGGGCATTTTATCCGGTTTTATGAATTTTTATTACAGGCTTCCTGCTTTGAAGATACGGAGCTGCATAAGAAATATAATTTTCTCTCATATTTAACGGCTTACATCAGGATTAATCATGGTGGCGGAGGTTACAATCTCGATGGTAAGATTAAAGTATCCGGATTTTTGCAAAAAAGGGGAGAGGAACATAAGAAAAGTAAGATAACAGCAGATCCTGTAATGAAACTGCCTACGGCATATGATATTGTGCTGATACCTGCAGAGGAGGAACGTCTTTCGCAGATGATTCGAGAAATAAACAGCAGGACAGGAAAACAATATGATAATGATGTTTTTTGGCATTTAATCGTTATATGAATAGAGAATCCCATTCAAAAGGACAAAATATATTTGATATTAAGGAATTTGATTATGATAATTTTAGAGATGCGTTTAAATTGTTTTTTGAAATTGAGGGGTATTCTGAACACTATCAAAAAATGATTAAATAAAAAGTAAATACAAGATGAAGAACATATAGATTATGATGATAGAAAGCAGGTGAAACATATGCCGGAACATCAAACAATAGAATACAAAGAATCGTGGCAGGATGAATTTTTAGAGTGGATTTGCGGATATGCAAATGCGTATGGAGGGATACTCTATATCGGAAAAATGATAACGGAGATGTTGTTGGACTCAGCGATAAAGACAGAAAGAAACTGCTGGAATCCATTCCAAATAAAATCACAGATACAATAGGGATTGTAGCAGATGTTAATTTGCTGTATGAAAACGAATTACAATATATCGAAATTATTGTGGACAAGTACCCTTCACTCATTAGTTATCATGGCAAATATTTTTACCGTTCCGGCAGTACCATGAGAACGATAACGGGAAAAGAGCTGGATAAAGCAATTCTGAAATCACAGGGCAGGACATGGGATGGTATGCCGATACCCAAATTACAGGTAACGGATTTAAGGAAAGAGGCAATTGACTTATTTAAGGAAAAGGCTTTGAGAAGGCACAGACTGACGGAGGAAGAGACAAGAGTTGATGATACTATATAAATGGAGAACCTTCATTTGTTCGATGGAGAAGATTACTTGATCAGGGCGGCAATGCTGGCGTTTTATAAGGATCCGGAGAAGTGGGTTACAGGCTCCTACATTAAAATCGGCTATTTTGGAAAATCGGATGCGGACTTGTTATATCAGGATGAGGTACATGGCTCTCTGATTGAGCAGATTGATAAGACGGTTGATTTGGTTTATACAAAATATCTCAAGGCGCTAATTTATTATGAAGGGATTCAGAGGATTGAGCAGTTTATGTTTCCACAGGAAGCGTTTCGCGAGATATTGCTGAATGCGGTGGTTCACAAGGATTATAGCGCTTGCAATCCAATTCAGATTAGCGTATATGAGGATAAAATATATATCTGGAATGATGGTGAAATGCCGTCTAATTTGAATTCAACGGAGAAATTGTTTGAAAAGCACTCTTCCAAGCCATATAATCCTAAACTGGCAAATGTTTTCTTTAAGAGTGGTATGATAGAGGCATGGGGCAGAGGGTTTGATAAAATCAAAGATGCGTGTACAAAGTATGGTGGACGTCTG
>CALDLG010000064.1 GCA_937910785.1 uncultured Lachnospiraceae bacterium
CAGAATATTAAGAAAATCTCATATTCCTGCGCAAGACAGCTGCGGGAATATTTTGCGCAATCTGTCTTTACAGTTTATTTATCGCACCTTTTGACACCTGAACCTGGACGAAAAAGAAAGGAAAGGGCTGAAAAATGAAAATTACACGACAGAATTTTTCCACCATTTATACCTGTTTTCCTGGTGGAAAGCACAAAGTATTGACGATGAGCTATGATGACGGCAAGATTTACGACCGCAGGCTTGTGGCGCTTTTTAACAAATACGGTATCAGGGGAACTTTTCATATCAATGGAAACGGACTTTTTGGCGATATGGGACCGCTGCCGAGGATTCCGTTTGATGAAATAAAAGAGCTGTATCAGGGTCATGAAGTATCCTGTCACACCTATACCCATCCGACGATTGCGAGATGTCCGCTTTCTCAGGTTGTGCAGCAGGTCATCGAAGACCGGAAGGCGTTGGAAGCGGCCTGTGGCTATCCGGTGCGCGGCATGAGCTATCCGAACGGCTCCTACAGTAAGGAAATCATGCAGATGCTTCCGGCCTGCGGCATCGAGTACAGCCGGATCGTCGGCGATACGGATGACTTTGCTTTTCCGGAGAACTATCTGGCGTGGAAGGCGACCTGTCACCACAGCCATAATCTGATGGAAAATGCGGAGCGTTTTGCCGGCCTGCATAAAACACAGTATCTTTATATGATGTATGTCTGGGGGCACAGCTATGAGTTCGGAGAGGACGAGGGCGAGTGGGAAAAGATGGAAAAATTCTGCGAGTATATTGGCGGACGGGAGGACATCTGGTATGCAACCAATATCGAAATTGTAGACTACATGCATGCTTCCGAAAATCTGAAATTCTCGGCCGCCGGAGATATGGCATATAATCCGAATGCAATTCCGGTATGGATCAGCGTGGACGGAGCTGCTCACGCGATAGCGCCGGGAGAAACCCTGCGGTTAAAGGAAGCGTAAAAGGAGAGAGTGAGGCGTAAATAAGAGAATAAGGCGCATATGGGCATGATACAACCGTTGATTTTATCCTTCCATAGTGTTAAAATATTACATGGTTAAAATGTCGGGTTTTATAGAAAATGTGTATGTAAAAGGAGGATAACACGATGGCAAAACTCATTATAACCGTTGAAGGGGGAAAAGTAACGCAGACGTTGAACTTCCTGGACAGAAATATTAAGGATAACCGATATGTCTATGGAAACGGCAATGAGTCAGGAATTATGGAAGATCCGGAGAAGATTTATGGGGATATTCCGGACTGTGAGAGAATATGTGATAATTATAACGAGCTGCTCGAAGCGGTTAATCTTGGCAAGGTGCAGATTACCGACATCATGCGCCGGCTGAATGAGCTGGAAAAGGAAATGGACCAGTATGAGATTCCGAAACCGGAGAGTGAACGGGAGCACGTAATCACTTTAAATAATAATGATATCCAGGTACTTGCGGAAAAGAGCGGTGTTTCTTCTTTTGAAACGGACAGACATATTGAAGAGGCGATAAAGAAGCTGATACATCAGTAATCGATGGGAAGCGCCGCCGCATGTGCAGAAATAATATATTAGAGGATAAAACAAAGATACTCTGTCATGAATCATGGCAGAGTATTTTTGATATTATATTTGTATTTGTATATTTTTTGAAAAAAGTAGAAAGCTTTGCTCAAATTTGATATAATAAAACAAATATGTGCCAATGTGCTGCCCGGTACATATATAAAAAGACATCTGATGTAAGTCACAGGGGAATTGTTCATGATGAGGGGTAGTGCAGAAATGAGGAATCTATGCAGAAAGAGAAGGAAAAAGGATTATTAAAGAAGCAGGAGGCGGGGAAAAAGGGGGGCGGATTTGTCAGTATCGAGAAAAAAATATCTTCCCGGTTCGGGCGGACAATACTGATCTGCTGTATTGTTCTGGGCGTGATCACGTCCGTTTTAAGCTATATTTCTTCGATCAGCGCGGTTTCGGAAACGATCAATAATACGTCGGATGTAGCGGCCGATTATGTGTCGGCGGCTCTGGAGACGTATATTGCGATTGCCTATGAAACAGGGAGCATTGCAAGACTCTCCGATCCGGAACGGGCGGTGGAAGATAAAGAGGCCCTTCTGAACCAGAAGATCAGAGATCATAATTTTGACGGCGGTTTTCTGCTGGACAGCAATGGAATCGATGTGATTACGGGAATGGATTTTTCCGACAGGGATTATTTCAAAGAGGCGATGAAAGGCAATACCTATGTTTCGACGCCGGCTTACAGTGAGGTTACAAAGTCCGTATCTTATGCGGTTTCCGCGCCTTTATGGCAGGATGGAAATACCGGTACGACGCCGGTAGGCGCGGTGGTTTATGTGCCGAACGGGGAATTCCTGAATGATATTATGCGTTCGATTAAGGTTGGAGAAGGCGGGACTGCCTTTATGCTCGATGCGAACGGCATTACGATTGCGGATATCGATTCGACGCTCGTCGGCGTGGAGGACAGCATTGCGCTTGGAGATACGAATCCGGGACTGAAAAAATACAGTGAAATCTGCAAGAAGATGATTGCCGGAGAAAATGGGACGGGTACTTATTCCTATGGTGGGAAAACAAAGGTAATTGCCTATTCGCCGCTTACGGATATGAACGGATGGAGTATCGGCGTTGCGGCTGTCCGGAGCGAATTTCTGGGAATGTTTTATTTGTCGCTTGTTGTTACGATTCTCTTTGTGATTGCATTTACGCTGATCGGCGTTCGAAATGGGGTCCGGCTTGGAAGAAATGTCGTCACACCGATCAGGGCAGTGGTAGAACGTCTGGAACTGCTGGCGGCAGGCGATCTTCATTCCGATACGCCGGTTCCGGAGGCAAATGATGAAACGGCGACGCTGATGGACTGTCTTGCGGAGACCATTCAGGACCTGAAGGTGGTTATTTCCGATATCGACAGCCATTTGGCTGAATTGTCGGATGGTAACTTCCTGATCAGTGTCAATGATGATTTTAAAGGGGATTTCGCACAGATCAGCGCATCCTTCCGCGGTATTATAGATGCTTTGAGTTCCGCGATGAGAGACATCGACGGCAATGCGGAAAGCGTACAGAAGGGCGCAACGGATCTTGCCGGGGCATCGCAGACGCTTGCGGAAGGCGCTACCGATCAGGCGAGCGCGATCGAAGAGCTGACGGCGACCATTACGGATATTTCCGAAAAAATATATGTGAATGCGCAGAATGCCGAGAAAGCAAGAACGATCGTTTCGGATATGAATGATCAGATCATTGTAAGTAACGAGCACATGAAGAAAAATACGGAGGCGATGGATAAGATTCGCGAAGCTTCCGATAAAATCGCTGAAATTATCAGCAGTATAGAAGAGATTGCCGATCAGACCACACTGCTTGCGCTGAATGCCTCTATTGAGGCGGCAAGAGCGGGAGAAAACGGAAGAGGCTTTGCGGTAGTTGCTACTCAGGTCGGCGTGCTGGCGGACCAGAGCTCGGAAGCAGCAAGGAACACGAAAGATCTGATTCAGAATGCCATCGATGCGGTGGAGGAAGGCATACGGCTTGCGAACTCTACGGCAGAATCACTTCTTGCCGTAGTGGATAATGCGCAGATCGTCAATGAATCCATGGCGCAGATCGCAGAAGCCTCTGATAATCAGGCGCTTGCGGCGGCACAGATTACGGAGGGCATCAATCAGATTGCCGGCGTTGTGGAATCCAATTCCGCTACTTCTCAGGAAAGCGCGGCGGCATCCGAAGAACTTTCCAGTCAGGCGGATATGCTGAAGGAACTGGTCGGAAGATTCCGTTATGAGAGCTGAAACTGATGCAGGAAAGCAGACTGTTCAGAATATTGTATTATCTTCTCGACAAAGGCCGGGCTACGGCACCCGAACTGGCGGAAAAATTTGAGGTATCGGTCAGAACCGTTTACCGGGATATCGATGCGCTGAGCGGCGCCGGAATTCCGGTTTATACGGAGGCCGGACGAAACGGCGGCATATATCTGATGAATCATTTTGTGCTCGATAAGGTGATTCTGGAGGATCAGGAGAAGCGGGAAATTCTGTCTGCTATGCAGAACGCTTCCGTTGTCGGCATTGAAGGTAAAAAAACGACGTTGGAAAAACTTTCGGCGCTTTTTGGGATGAGCCCGGAAAAATGGTATGAGGTGGATTTTTCCAGGTGGGGAAGTCAGACGGGAGATAATGAAAAGTTCGAACTGCTGAGAAATGCCATTACAGTCCACAGGCGTGTGAGGATACTTTATGCGGGAACCGGGCGGAAGAAAGAGCGCAGAACGGTCGAGCCGCTGAAATTGCTTTATAAGTCGAAAGCATGGTATCTGAAGGCATGGTGTATGAAAAGAGAGGCGTTACGCCTGTTTAAATTAAACCGCATTCTGGAATGCGGGCTGCTCGGTGAATCATTTACGCCGAAGGTCTTTCCGGAACAGGAAGTTATTTCCGAAAATGCGCCGGAAGGCGTATTGCTGTCGGACGGATTGCCGGAGGAGGAACCACCGCAGGTTATACTGAGCTTTTCGGCCCATATGGCTTACCGGGTTTATGATGAATTTGACAGAAGCCAGATTGAAGAACTGCCGGACGGCCGTCTGCTTGTTACGGCTCCGATGCCCGAAGACGAATGGCTTATCGCGTTTCTCCTTTCCTTCGGCTCACAGGTTGAAGTGATCAGGCCCGCATATTTGAGGCCGGTGCTGGCCGAAAGGGCCTTGGAAATCTATCGCATGAATACTTCGGACGGGCAGAGTATACCGGAAAGAAATCAGAATTGATGTTTTTTGCCCTTAAAAGATAAAACCTGACATAAGATGTCAGGTTTTTGGGTGTATGATGAAATCAAAAAGACGATGGTTCCGCCTGTATCCGGGCGGCTCCGCGTCTCCGGAAAGAAAGGGGAAAACATTATGTCAAGACCACAATCGAAAACCGATCTGCTCGCTGCTGCGGCAGAAAATTATGAGGCATTAAACGCTTTTATCGCATCCATGACGGATACGGAATTACAGACACCTTTTGATTTCACGAAAATGAGGCCCGGAAAAGAGGCTCACTGGATCAGAGATAAGAACCTGCGGGATGTGCTGATTCATCTCTATGAATGGCACCGGCTCCTGCTTAACTGGGTATCGGCCGGTCAAAACGGCGAAGCCATATCCTTTCTCCCGGCGCCCTATAACTGGAGAACCTATGGAACGATGAATGAGGAATTCTGGAAAAAGCATCAGGACACGTCGCTGGAGGATGCCAAAAAAATGCTGGAAGAATCTCATAAAGAGGTTATGGCGCTTGCGGAGACCTTTACAAATGAAGAGCTTTTTAACAAAGGCGTATATGCGTGGGTCGGAAACAGTGCGCTCGGTTCTTATTTCGTTTCCAATACTTCGAGTCATTATGCCTGGGCTCTAAAAAAGCTGAAGGCGCACAGGAAAAACTGTAACAGGTTATGAACTGATCTGTAAACGTCTGTTAAAAATTGTATTTACAAACATTTTGTGCTTAATTTACAGAAAATTGGCAAAAAAACTAATACAATATATAATAAATACCGATAAAAATGTTGCGGACAGCACAGACGTTTCTCGCAGAATATACAGTTCTGCGAAGCAGACAGATTGCTGGGTATGGTAGGAAAATGCGAAAGACCGCATGGCGAAGATAGTCTGGCAGTATGCGGAGTCCTTGCCGGGTGAAACTATGGTTTTGCAGACAATAAATAAGTGGGGGTGGTATGCCGGTAAAAAGAGAGTCAGACCAAAGAATAAATGTAATTACAAATTATGAAAGGATTCTTGTTATGCTGCGGGACTATATAGAAGTTCTGGGAATGGTTTGAGAGATGACTACGGTATATGGAATCAGTATTCATGATTCAATTTTTGACACAGAGGTTGTGAAGTGAAAATTGCAAGGAGGACATGATGTATACAAATAATGATATTGATTATTTGAAGTATTTAAAGGGAAAGCAAATATATATATTTGGGAGTGGCAAAATAGGAAAGGGATATGTCAGTAAACTGGAAGGATATGAGGTTGTTGCATTTATAGATAATGACATAAACAAACAGGGAAAAGAGTGTTTAGGTTATCCGGTTATTAGTCTGGATGAATTTATAGGTAGCAATAAAAAAAATGAAAAAAATGTAATGATAATTATTTGTACAATTTATGAAAAAGAAATAAGAGAGCAATTGTTAACAGAGAGTGTTTATAATTTCATCTCAGGCGGGCAGATAGATTTTGGTGGTGCGGCAGAATATTATGATGAAAAGTATTTTGAGTGGCAGAAAATTATTGGAAAATTTGGGGCAAAAAAGAAGATATCATATTTTGCGCCATATATCAAAGCGGATATGACAGTAATAGAATTTGGATCCGGGGGGGGGGTATTTGTTAGATGAAATAAGCGCTGCGCATAAAATAGGGGTTGAGATTAATGATTTTGCAAGAGAAGAGGCAGAAACACGAAATTTGAAATGTGTAAAGTATACGAAAGAGCTTCCGGATGAATGCGCAGATATCGTTATATCAACGGGCGCTTTAGAGCATTGTGAAAATCCGTTTCTGGAACTGCAGGAATTAAGAAAAAAACTTAAAGAGGGGGCAGTTTGTGTATTCCACGTGCCAAATGAGTCGTGTGACAGTGAGTATGCGAAATCCAATATAAATAATCATTTATATACATGGAATTGTTTAAATATAGGAAATTTATTTAAGGCGGCGGGCTTTTTTGTCCATTCTGTTGAGCGGATAGTTTCGGAATGGCCAGAGCATTATGAATGTATTGATAAGGAGGTATCAGCAGAATTTTTTGATGATATCTGTAAAATAAAGGGAGCGGCAAAACAAACAAGCTCATGTCTTATAGTCGCATATAAGTAGGTAATGTTATTGTGAAAATAGTATGAGGAATTACGCTGGGTATTTTTAGGAGACATCATGCAGGTACAGGCGAAAAAACTGGATTTTCTGCACGGTGGCTGATATGTCATCGGGAAAGATGCTGATAGAGGATTGCCTGCAGTTTCAGGAACCGTAGCCACAGACAGCTGGCATGAGAGCGAGTTCCGGCGGACAGATGACAGGGATTTTGGGGGATGCAGGATGTTTTTCCTTTTGCTCATCTATAAAATAACAGAGAGGCTTGACAAATTCAGAGTTTTTTTGATATTATAGAAAAGTCGTGGAAGGGACAATGGCGTTACCTTGCGTAATGCCAACGTTCTTTTCTTTTTCATACTTCTTTATTATATATTTCCGAAACATTTATTATAGTGAAAGATGATGATAGAAAGCCCGGCACGAGCTTTCTATTTTATTCAAAAAGGAGACTTTAGCATGGTAAAGTATATAACGAAACGAATCCTACTTGCGATTGTAACGATCTGGGCGGTCGGCACGCTTACCTTTTTCCTGATGAATATGGTGCCGGGCGGGCCGTTTCTTTCGGAAAAGGCGATCAGTCCACAGGCACAGGCGGCGCTGGAGGCGAAATACGGTCTGGATAAGCCGTTATTTGAACGGTATCTGACCTATATGTCGGACGCATTGCATGGGGATTTCGGAGACAGCCTGAAACAGAGAGGCCGTACCGTCATGTCGATCATTGCAATGAAGTTTCCCATATCGGCAAGAGTCGGCGGGATTTCCGTGCTCGTAGCGTTATGTATCGGCATTCCGCTTGGCTGTATGGCGGCCCTAAAGCGCGGAAAGTTTCTGGACAGCCTGCTCAGCGTGGTTTCTACCTGCGGAATTGCGGTTCCGAGTTTCGTGATCTGTACGCTGTTAATGTATTTTCTGGGAGTGAATCTGAAACTGCTCCCGACGATGGGACTTTCAAGCTGGAAGCATTATATCATGCCGGTCATCGCGCTTTCTTTTTATCCTACCGCATATATTATGAGACTGATGCGTTCCTCCATGCTGGATGTGCTGGAGCAGGACTATATGCGTACGGCGAAGGCCAAAGGTGTGGCTGGTTTCTGGATTTTATTTAAACATGCCCTGAGAAATGCAATTCTTCCGGTGGTTACATATGTTGGTCCGATGTTGGCTTATACGGTAACGGGAAGCTTTGTTGTAGAGAAGATCTTCGTGATTCCGGGACTCGGAGGAGAGTTTATCGGAGCGATTAACGGAAGAGATTACACATTGATTATGGGAACGACCATTTTCCTGGCTACCCTCATTATTATCATGAATGTGGTAGTGGATATCGTTTATAAGGTGGTAGACCCCCGTATTAAATTGAAGTAAGGAGCAGAGGCAGAATATGAAGCAGAATCCATTGAGTTTTCAGTTAAAACTAAATCCGGAGGATTTTCTTCCGGCTACCGAGGAGGAAAAACAGAGTCAGATTATCATGCGGGAAAGCGTCAGCTTCTGGAAGGACGGCGTGCGCCGCTTTGTGAAAAATAAAGTGGCAATGGTGAGCCTCGTTGTAATCATTCTTGTCATGATTTTCTCCTTTATTGTTCCGGCTTTTTATCCGTACAGCTATAAGGAGCAGATTAAGGGGGCCAATCATCTTGGGCCGATGGAATATTCGGAAGAGGAACAGGCCAGAATCGATGCGGGTGAGAAAGTGTTCCCCCATATATTCGGAACGGACAATCTGGGGCGTGATTACGCAATCCGCGTTATGATGGGAAGCCGTATTTCCCTGATGGTCGGTCTGATTGCAACGGCAATCATTTTACTCATCGGATCTCTGTATGGTTCCATTGCGGCATTTTTCGGCGGCTGGGTCGATCTGATTATGATGCGAATTGTGGACATCATTTATACGATACCGGATATCTTATTGATTGTACTGTTATCCTTTGCATTAAAAGCGCCGCTTGCCGCGTTAAAGGAAGTGCCGGGATTCGGCTGGGTAGGTATCGTAGGCGATAACCTGATCAGTATTTTCATCGTGTTTGCCCTGCTTTACTGGGTTGGAATGGCGCGTATGGTCAGAAGCCAGATTCTGACATTGAAGGAGAGCGAATATGTAACGGCGGCGAGAGCACTCGGCGTCGGTAACGGTAAGATTATCAGAAAGCATCTTCTGACGAACTGCATCGGTACGTTGATTGTAACGACGACTTTGCAGATTCCGTCTTCTATTTTTACGGAAAGTTTCCTGAGTTTCCTTGGGATGGGCGTTGCGGTTCCGCTGCCTTCGCTTGGAAGTCTTGCAAGCGCTGCCTTAAACGGTATCAATACGTATCCTTATCTGCTTTTTATCCCGGCGGTGTTAATCAGTTTGATTATCCTGAGCTTTAATCTGCTTGGGGACGGACTCAGAGATGCGTTTGACCCGAAATTAAAACATTAGGAAAGGCGGTTAAGAACATGTCAGAATATCTTGTTGATATACAGAATGAACGGCTTTCTTTCTTCACTCCCGTAGGAGAAGTAAAAGCGCTTAACGACGTCTCCATCCGTTTGAAGGAAGGTGAGGTGCTCGGTATCGTTGGTGAGAGCGGCTCCGGGAAATCCGTTACGGCCTACAGTCTGATGGGACTGACTGCTCATCCGGGAAAACTGGTAGGCGGAAGCCTCTACTTTAACGGGCATCAGATCGAAACAATGTCAGAGAAAGAAATGCGTAAAATCCGGGGAAATGAAGTATCTATTATTTTTCAGGACCCGATGACGAGCCTGAATCCCGTTTATACGATCGGGAATCAGATTATGGAAGCGATTCTGCTTCATACGGATAAAAATAAAGCGCAGGCGAAAGAGCGTGCCAAAGAGCTGCTTGAATTAGTCGGCATTAATGAGCCGGCGAAAAGACTGAAACAGCATCCGCATGAGCTGTCCGGCGGTATGCGCCAGAGGGTTATGATCGCGATTGCGCTGGCCTGCGAGCCGAAGCTGCTGATTGCCGACGAACCGACGACGGCGCTCGATGTGACCATTCAGGCACAGATTCTGGAACTGATGATGGAATTAAAGGATAAACTAGGGATGGCGATCATTATGATCACGCATGATCTCGGCGTAGTGGCGAGTATGTGTGAGAGAATTGCGGTTATGTATGCGGGTAAGATCGTGGAATACGGCACGACGGAAGATATTTTCTACCGGCCCGGACATCAGTACACGAAAGGCCTGATCCGCTCCATTCCGAGACTGGATACGAAAGAGCATGAAAGGCTGGTTCCCATCGAAGGAACGCCGATCGATCTGTTGAATCCGCCGAAGGGCTGCCCTTTTGCGCCGAGATGTGAGGAATGCATGAAGATCTGTCTGAGAGAAATGCCTCCGGTGACCAGTTTCGGAGAAATCCATTACACCCAGTGCTGGCTGAACCAGAAGGAAGAGATGGAGAAAGGAGCCGCAAATGAGTGAGAAATTAGTGCAGGTAGAGCATTTACGCCAGTATTTTCCGGCGGGTGGAATCGGAAAATACAGAAAAT
Source organism: uncultured Lachnospiraceae bacterium (assembly GCA_937910785.1). Lineage (GTDB taxonomy): Bacteria > Bacillota > Clostridia > Lachnospirales > Lachnospiraceae > UBA3282. The sequence continues at coordinate 10,446 of CALDLG010000064.1, forward strand.
ATGTGCAGGCGGTGGAAGATGTTTCCTTTGATATTTACAAAGGAGAAACGCTCGGACTGGTAGGCGAGTCCGGATGCGGTAAGACGACGACAGGCCGTACCCTGCTTCGTTTGTATGAACCGACGGGGGGGCGCTTTATATATGACAATGATGTCATTTTCGATGTGGAGAAGAAGCAGTACGCTAAAATGCTTCCTTACAGAAAGAAAATGCAGATCGTTTTTCAGGACCCGTATGCGAGCCTCGATCCCCGTATGACGATCGGAGATATTGTCGGAGAGGCCATCGATACCCATAAGATGGCTGCAAATAAAAAAGAAAGATATGATATTATTATAGAAATGCTGCAGCGCGTTGGTCTGAATTCCGAGCATGCGAACCGTTATCCGCATGAGTTTTCAGGCGGGCAGAGACAGCGTGTCGGCATTGCAAGAGCGCTTGCGGTGAGACCGGAATTCATCGTCTGTGACGAACCGATTTCGGCATTGGACGTTTCCATTCAGGCTCAGGTCATCAATATGTTTGAAGACCTGCAGGCAGAGATGGGGCTGACTTATCTGTTCATTGCCCATGATCTTTCTGCGGTAAAACATATTTCCAACAGAATCGGCGTTATGTATCTGGGGAGAATGGTGGAGCTTGCGGACAGCTATGAATTGATTGCAAGACCCCTGCACCCTTATACGAAGAGCCTGATTTCCGCGATTCCGATTGCGGACCCGAAAGTGGCGAAGGAAAGCCAGCGTATTGTGCTGGAGGGCGATGTGCCGAGTCCGGTAAATCCGCCTTCCGGATGCCGGTTCCGGACGAGATGCCCGTATGCGGACGACAGATGCGCGGCGGAGGTTCCGGAATGGAAAGAACTGGAAAAAGGGCATTTTGCGGCATGTCATCATATTGACAAGTGTAATTAAATGTGGTAAACCGATATGGGCAGTGAAGATTCACAGTCTGTATTGTTTTATAAATTTTATAAGAGGAGGAAAAATTATGAAGAAAAAAGTAATTGCGCTCTTACTGGCAGCTACAATGGTTCTTGGACTGACAGCCTGCGGCGGCGGTGACAACACCAATGCACCGGCAGACAACGCACAGACCACAGACAATGCGGCGACGGACGGAGCAACAACCGACACACAGACAACTGACACCAACACAGATGCGGCAGCGGATACAACCTCTACGGGTGGTGGAAAGATCCTTTCCGTTCAGGTGGGGCCTGACCCCGAAACCATCGATCCCGCATTAAACAGTGCGGTAGACGGCGGTAACATGTTACTGCATTCCTATGAATGTCTTCTGACGGTAGATCAGGAAGGCAAGCTTGCGCCTGGTCAGGCTGAATCATGGGAAACGAGTGAGGACGGCCTTACATGGACCTTCCATTTAAGAGACGGACTGAAGTGGTCCGATGGCTCTGATCTGACCGCGAATGATTTCGTATACAGCTGGAAGAGAGTATGTGATCCGATGGTAGCGGCTCCTTACGCTGAGACGGTTCTTGGTATGGTAGAAGGCTATGCGGATGCAATCGGCGGCAATTTGGATGCGCTGAAAGTAGAAGCTACGGATGACAAGACACTTGTTGTTACATTGTCAAGTCCCTGCTCCTTCTTCGGCAGCCTTGCGGCATTCGCAACGCTGAGCCCTGTTCAGCAGGCAACTGTTGAAGCAAACGGCGATGCATGGGCTACCGCGGCAGAGACCTATATCTGTAACGGACCTTTCTATATTTCGGAGTGGGTACCCGGTTCTTACATCATGATGAGCAAGAACACCAATTACTGGAATGCGGATGCAATTAAACTGGATGGTATCAAATGGAACCTGATTGAAGATTCCAATGCGGCTTACAGTGCATACCAGACAGGAGAAGTTCTGATGATCAAAGACGTTCCGACAGAGGAAATTCCTTCCCTTTCCGGAAGCTCTGATTTCTATGTAGATCCGATCATCGGCACTTACTACCTGAGTGTTAATACACAGAGAGATGCATTCAGCGATGCGAGAGTTCGTAAAGCGCTGAGCCTTGCGATCGATCGTGAATATGTTGCCAATACGCTGATGCAGGGAACTTATTCTCCGGCGAGCAACTTCATGGGTCCTGGCTGGATCGATACGGACGGAAGTCAGTTCATTGATAATGCAAATGGCGGACAGCCTTATATCGATACGACAAATCATGAAGCAAACGTTGAAGAGGCAAGAAGACTGTTAGAAGAAGCAGGTTATCCGAACGGCGAGGGATTCCCTTCCATTACCTACTCAACAAACGATGCAGGCTACCACAAGGTAGTTGCTGAGTATTTGCAGCAGGCATGGGCGGAGATCGGAATCGATCTTCAGGTAGAAATCGTTGAATGGGCAAGCTTCACCCCGATGAGACGTAACGGTGATTATGATTCCGCACGTAACGGCTGGGTTGGAGATTACAGTGATCCTTCCAATATGCTGGATCTGCTTTACTCTACAAACGGAAACAACGACGGTAAGTTCGTCAACGCGGAATATGATGCGGCTATGGAACTTTCCAGAACAACGCTGGATGCCCAAGAGCGTTCCGAAGCTCTTCATAAAGCAGAAGACATTCTGATGGAAGAGGCAGGATGTATTCCGGTAGCTTACTATAATGACTTCTGGTTACAGAGCGACAAGATTACAGGCTCCTGGCATTCACCTTACGGCTACTGGTTCTTCATGTACGCGGACATCGCTGAATAAGCGGAAAGAAGCGGCATAAAGCGCAGACCGGAAAACGGAATTCGAATGATAAAAATAACAGGACAGATGAGGTATTTATACCATATCTGTCCTGTTTCTTTTATATAATAAGGAAATTGCTTACCTTAAATGGTCGTTTTTGCATAGTTTGCGAAATATATTGCTTAGAAAGCCTTGTCATATTATCCTATAATGAAGTAACGACTAGCGGAGAAATGTACAATTTTAACAAAAACTGCTATGTAATGTTAAGGGAGGATGATTATTATGGCGAAAGGCAACAAGTCTGCACCGGCTCCAAAGGTGAAGACTACATGGAAAAATGCTTTTAAGCGTGACTGGCAGCTTTATCTGCTGTTGCTGATACCGTTGGCTTTGGTATTTCTGTTCAGTTATGCTGCGTATCCGGGTCTGCGGATGGTATTTATGAATTACAAACCCGCTAAGGGTTATGCAGGCAGCGAATGGGTAGGACTTGACATTTTCCGGAAAATTTTCAAAGATGCGGATTTTCTTCGTGCGTTACGGAACTCGATCGTCTTTAACTTTCTGGATCTGATTGTTGGAACACCGATACCGATTTTTCTGGCGCTGTTGCTCAATGAGCTGCGTTATCCCAAATTTAAGAAAGTGTCACAGACTATTCTGTATCTGCCGCACTTCCTGTCATGGGCGATTATCGGTAGTGTAGCCTATCAGCTCTTTAAACCGAGCAGTGGTCTGATCAATATTCTGATCATGAATATGGGAGGCGAATCGGTTCCTTTTATAACAGAAAAATGGCATTGGGCCGTTACTTATCTGTTGGTCGGCGTATGGCAGACGATGGGATGGGGAACCATCATGTATCTGGCAGGTATTACCAGTATCAGCGGTGAACTGTATGAGGCGGCCATGATAGACGGTGCCGGTAGATGGAAAAGAATGTGGCATATTACGCTTCCCGGCATTAAACCGACGATTATCACGCTCCTGATTATCAATCTGGGACGTGTTATGAACAGTAACTACGAGCGTCTTGCGGTATTTGGCAACTCACAGGTAAGGGACTTCCAGTATCAGCTGGCAATCTACATATATGAGAAGGGTCTTGGCAACCTGCAGTTTTCGATGGCAACTGCGGTAGGTCTCTTCCAGTCCGTAATCGGCGTAATTCTGGTGCTTCTTGCTGATAAATTTGCTAAGATGCTTGGCGAAGAAGGCTTGCTGTAAAGGAGGGGATAGAGATGGCTAAGAATAAAGATATCAATACCGAAGAAGTTACACCCGACGGCAGCCGGGCCATTAATAAGTTTCGTTTCAGCGATGCGCTGATTATGATTGTACTGGCCCTTTTGTGTCTGACCTGTATCCTGCCGTTTATCTATCTGGCTGCAAAATCAATTTCCAGTAACAATGCGGTACTGGCAAAGCAGGTTTATCTGATACCGAAGGATATTACATTTGACGCATATGTATCTCTGTTTAAGGATGGTTCGATGGTGAAATCGATGGGATTCAGCGTGCTCGTAACGGCAATATTCACAGCGCTTGGCATGATTGCATGTACCTGTGCGGCATATCCGCTGTCCAAGAAGAGACTGAAAGGCAAGAAGGCGTTTACATTCCTTCTGATGGTTCCCATGTATTTCACAGCCGGTCTGATTCCGTCTTATCTGCTGTTTAAGGATATGAAACTTCTGGATACGATGTGGGTACTGATCTGGCCTTTGATTTATTCGCCTTATAATATGTTGATCATGAAGACCTATTTTCAGTCAACCATACCGGACAGTCTGGAAGAATCGGCATTTCTGGATGGGGCATCGAATTTACAGATTTTATGGCGCATTGTGCTGCCGCTGTCCAAGCCGATCATTGCGACGCTGTCGCTGTTCTATGCGGTAGGCCGTTGGAATGCATATGCGGATAACCAGTATTATATCAGAACCGATTCTTTGAAGATGGTTCAGTATAAGCTGTATCAGATGGTTGCTTCCGCAACGGAGGCACAGACAACAACGCTTTCGGAAGCAGCAGCCGTAACGAGTACGCCGGAAGTGTTACAGGCGGCATCCATTATGTTCGTTACGATACCGATTATTATCATCTATCCTTTCTTGCAGAAATACTTTGTAAAAGGAGCGATGGTCGGAGCGGTCAAGGGTTAAAAACCGGGAATTTTTACTGCCGGTTCGGACGGTTTCCGGACTCTTGAGCCGGGGAATTGTATTCACTATTGGTAGTCTTCCGCTTTCGGCGGTTGAACTATAGATCAAATTATATTCTAAAAAGGAGGAAATATTATGAAGAAGAACGTTCTTCAAAAGGTATTGGTATTCGCGCTTACCGGTGCGATGGCAATGGGAATGCTCAGTGGTTGCGGAAACAGCGGATCTGATTCATCCAATACGTCAGATACACAGACACAGACAACAACTGACAACACAACAGCAACGGATAACACGACAGCGGACAACAGCGCCGCAACAACGGACACTACGACGGACGACACAGCGACAGAGCCCGCAGCGGACGCTGGCGTGGCAGGTGTTGAAGGTTATGAGGCTTTTGCCGACAATGTAACATTGAAGGTAGCTGTTTATGACAGAGGTGTTGAAGGAGTACCGACTGTTAACGACAACTATTGGACCAAATGGGTTCAGGAGAATTTCGGTGACAAATACAACATCACCGTAGAGTATGTGCCGATCACAAGAACCGATGTTATGACAGACTATGCGCTTCTCGCAGCGGCAGATGATCTGCCGACCATCTTGATGGAATATGACTATCCGAAGGTTGCTCAGTGGGCTAACGACGGATATCTGACCACTTATGATCTGGATGCGTTTGCGCAGGTTGCTCCTACTTATTATCAGAGAATGGTAGACAACAACCAGATTCCTTATACGCAGATGGGCGGCGAGACCTATTTTGCACTGGCGCTCAGACCGTATTATAACACAACCTATACATATCAGAACTTTGTTCGTCTTGACTGGTTGAAAGAGGTTGGTTATAACGAAGTACCGAAGACCTATGACGATATGGTAGACGCTCTGACCAAGATTAAAGAAGCTGGTCTTTGCGAATATCCGGGAAGTCCGATTGTTACGAATAAGATGGTAGCAGTTGGTGCGGATACACAGAACTATCCTTTCAGAACTTATCCGCTGAATGAAGAAGAGTGGGTAATGTACGGCGATTACAACGTTGTACCGATGAACTGGGAGCCTACCAAGAAATATCTGCAGACGGCCAATGAGCTGTACAACCTTGGTATCACAAATCCGGAATACTATATCACAGACGATGAAACATGGAAAGCAGATTTCATCAATGGTAAGGCATTTAACTACAGCCAGTATATCTCCGCAAACATGGATTTCCTCAATTCCTTCTATGAGAACAATCCGGACGCAGAGCTGGCAATCGTTCCTGCTGATGCAGAATATGCAGGCTCTTACGGATATCGTACGGATAACCCGTTTGGTATGATCATCTGCTTCTCTTCTTCCGCAACAGAGGACGAACTGAAGGCTGCATGGATGTATATGGAATGGATGACACAGGAAGAGAACCTCTTCACGATGCAGTGGGGTATTGAAGGCGAGAACTATACGGTAGAAAATGGTCTTCCGGTATCTGTAGCTGATTACTCAGGCGATTATACGCAGGGCTTCAACAACAGCAAAGATTACTGGTGTGTAACGATCGAGAGCAGAAATGCAGGTACGATCGAAGAGATCATCGCAGCGACAACGCCTACGGGACTTCCTCAGGACTTCACACAGGATGTTATCGACTACTACAACAAGCGTGTTGAGATTTCTACCACTGACTATGCTTGTACGGATGCAATCTTCGCAGTGGCGCTTGATTCCGTATCCGAATATTCCGGAACGCTTGCAGCGCTTTGGACAGAGTATTATGATACACTGACCATGTGCAAGCCGGAAGAATTCGAAGCAAAATATGCAGAATTATCTCAGAAATATCTGGATGCAGGTTTCCAGGAGATCGCAGACGAAAGACTGGATGCTTTCAATAACGGAAATACAACCAAGCTGCAGTAATTGCAATTTTGTTTACAAAAAGCTTTCAAATTTGACATGAAGAAAAAACTGCCGTATGGTCTGGCGTTGCCGGGCCGGCGGCAGTTTTTTCGTGCAACAAGCATAGATTGACATATACGGATTTCCTGTAAACGCCTATTGACAAGTGAAGGCCGCTTCCCTATAATTTAGGCTACAAAGAAATGATATTACAGGGACGAAAGATGGAGGTATGCTGGTAAGATGGCAAAGCCCACCAATACAATAACAGAATACCGAAACTACTATTTGTCTCCACATTTTCCGGCACTGCTGTTATCGGGAGATCACTGGAGAATTTCGGACAGGCAGAGGGACCGGCTGCACTTTCATAACTGTCTTGAGATCGGCATCTGCCATTCGGAAGGCGGTTTTATGGAATTCTACGGAGAGACCTGTCCTTTTCAGGAGGGAGACATTACCATTATTCCGCAGAATGTGCCGCATTCTACCTATAGTACGCCCGGAGCTTCGAGCCTGAGCCTCTGGTCGTATCTTTTTATTGATCCAAAAGAACTTTTTCGGCATTCGCTGCCTTCTACATGGAAAAACTATGACTTACAGCCTTACGCGTTTAAGAATTTCAAGTATATTTTGAAAAAAGGACAATATCCTGCGGTGTATCAGCTGCTTACGCTGATTATCAAAGAACTGCAGGAGCAGAAGCTGGGTTATCAGTTTGCCGCCAGAGGGCTGATGCTTTCCCTTTATATTGAGATTTATCGGATACAGTCTCAGGAAGAAGAGGAGAAAAAGAGCGAAAGGGAACACGTGGATGAAAAAGGAGGAGGGGGGGGCTTTCCGGATTCAGCGAGTCCTCTGTCGATTGCTCCCGCGCTGGATTATATCGAAAATAATTACATGAAGCAGTTCAGCATAGAATTTCTGGCAGATCTGTGCCATTGGAGTCCGACGCATTTCAGGAGGATTTTTCATTCCATTATGCGCATTTCGCCGTTGAATTATGTGAATAATACCCGCATTCAGAAGTCGTGCAGTCTGCTCTGCAGTACGGAGGAGTCTATTCTGAGCATCTCGGAAGCGGTGGGTTTTCAGTCGGTTTCCAGTTATAATCGCTATTTTTACCGCATGATGCAGCAGTCTCCCAGAGAATACAGGCGTCAGATGCTGCAGTCAGACAGACAGCAGGCGCAGAGTATGTCAATTCTGGAATTTTCCGGGTGGATGTATCCGGAGCCGTAACAGGGCCAAAGAGATTCGAAGGACGAATCTGCTTTGGCCCATGAAATTCCTGAATCGCCGCCGGGCGGCAATTTTCTATTCTAAATTCAAAAACATAGTCTGATAAGGTTCAAGCTCCAGCTCTTTTGTACCTGCGTGGGTTTCTACGCGGGTTTTTTGCTGTGTGTCGCTGTTATTAATCACAACGAGTGTCCGGCTTTCCGGATAATATGCGCATTCCGTATAAAGATTATCGGTCATATACATTCCGGTGATGCCTTCGCCGCCTGCATAGCGGATCAGCTGGTAGAGCAGTCTCGTATTGGCGGGCGTGAACCGGAAGGAAGACAGGTAGATACCTTTTCCCTTTCCGAAATCGTGCGTCGTCAGGACCGGTTCGCCGTCTTTTTCAAGCAGGACAACGGCTTTCCCGTCTGTCAGATAGCGATTTGGTCCGGAGGGCAGATCGGTTCCCTGAGGAACGAGGTTTTCCGCATCCTTTGTCCGGAACTGCCAGCGTCCATGACAGATTCTTTCACCGGTGTCTTCATCGATGCCGAGAATATGAGCCATCCGGAAGAAGGTGTCGTAGCCGGTAACCGCAGAAGGTTCGTTGACACCAAGGAAAGTGCCGCCCTTATGTACCCATTCGGTCAGAACCTCTATGAGTTTCTCATCTTTCCAGGCATCGCCGCCGCTCCAGGCGCTTCCGGCATAACCGGCATTGATAAGGAAGTCGATATCTTTCAGCTTTCCGGCCTTCACATCTTCGAAGGAGAGGAAGGAAACCTCAACCGGCAGACCGGAAAGGGCCTCGTTGATATGAATGAGATCGTGCTGCCATGTTTCGTGAAAATGCCCCGAAAGCGTCCAGGAGCGCAGAGCTCCCCAGGAATGCAGGACACCGACTTTTGTACGGATGCAGTAGGGCTTTCCTTTTGCGTGGAAGTCCTGAATCATATGAAATTCGTCCGTAAGCTGCTCGATGTAATCGCAGAAATCGGGGAAGTTTTCGGTCAGGTGTAAATAACCGCCGAGACCGATTCTGTCAATGGAGCATCGAAGAAGCGCTCTACGAATGCTGTTCCAGTAGCGTTTGGCTTCCGTTGTGGGATCACCGCCTTCCATGAAGGTCGGCGCGCCGCCGAGGCCTACCGGGAACAGGTAAGGATGCAGTCTGAGCTCATGAACAGGAACGTCAACGCCGGCGCAGAGTCTTGCTTCAAAGCCGGAGAAGACACATTTAATCAGACCGTCAAAGCCAAACTCCGCAAATCTTCCGTTGTAGGGCTCCAGTCCCACCCAGCTGTCGTCATAGAAAACATAGGCCTTTTTACCATAGGAATGCACGATATCGACGAGTGTTCTGCCAAAAAAGATTACGAAATCATTGATAAATTTCATCCAGTCCGATTTGTGGGAATCACCCGGCATATGTGTCACATGCCTTTTTCCCTGATTGATAAAGTCTTCCGCAGTCATGGAATAGCCATATGCTTCCGCGAACTCGTCAAGAGCTCTTTCGCTTACCGTAAAATCATAGGAACCCCAGTCCGTAAAGAGGGAACGGCATTCCTCGTGAGCGCCCCAGATCCAGACGAAATTGTAAAACAGCGAGGTAAAACGTACTACGGTAGTGTCAGGATGGGATTCGCACCAGTTTTTCAGCCAGTCGATCATGTATTCGCGTGTTTCGGGATATCTGGGATCGATCTGCATCAGATGCTCTTTATCCCAGTGGTTGGTGGTATGGTTATACATGGAAATTTCTTCCCAGATACGGTAGGCGAGGAAGCTGACAGTATAGTTATGCCAGAAAACAGCCTGTCTGATGGTGACGCATCCGCTGCTGCGATCATAGGTCCAGCCGTCGGAGTCGATCAGCGTATTGGTAGTTCTGTCATAAACCTGCCAGTATTTCATGGCCGCGGCGCGGTCATTGATCCGAAACTGATCTTCAAAAAAATCGTCCATAAGCCGGATCGTTAAAGGCGTGCTTCCGATGGTTTCGTCCGTTTCTCCGGGAACGGCCGTTATGGGCGAAGTGCATAAAAAAGTCTGCTGCAGCTTATCAGGATTTCCGGATGCCCATTCGTTGTGATCCCTGATAATGCAGAGCGTTGAGTAAATGCCGTAACCGGCATGAATGATGTCTTCCGACAGCTCCGTACCGTCGCTGTCACGAATGACGTCCGCGCCCCATTTTTCGGCCAGTTTTAATGTCAGTTCTTCGTAGCCTGATTCTCCCGGCAGCGTAAAGCCGCCCTTTCTTTTTTCCATACTGAATTCCTCCCGTATTTCAGATTGCATATTACTTTTTGAGATTTCTTTTATCTTAAATCACGATCGTTACATGATTTTCAGTTTCCTGCACAGATCTGAGCCCTGTCCGCGGTAAAGGGGCGCATCCAGCGCATCCGATCCGGTTTCGGAAAGCACACCGAGCTGGCAGGCGGCCGATATCAGCGGTTGAAACTCTTTCCTGACATCATTGTCATATGGACATGGCTGCAGGCCCGGCAGTGTTTTACGGCTTCCGTAAGCCCGCATCAACAGGATGACGAAATCCGAAAGTGTAATCGGTTCCAGTGGCCGGAACAATTTATCCGGACAGAGCTCCTCTGTCAGAATGCCGTTCTGCAGACCGCATTCAACCGCGCCGGCATACCATTCATGCCCGATAATATCGGTGAAAAGATCGTTATATACATTGGTAATAAAAAATCCTGCCCTCCGGATGATCATATCCAGAGCCTCCGCTCGAAGCAGCGGGTCGTCCGGTCGTTCCGGTTCTTCCCATTCCGCCGCGTCGTTCTCCGGGAGATAGCCGTCGGGTATCTGACGCGGTTTTGCCAAAGGAGGTTCCGGCCATGAGATGATGGATTCCTCCGTACAGGAAGCCAGCCAGCCGTAGGCGCCTTCTTTACAGGTGCGTCTGATTTCCGCACAGATCATTTCGGCCATTTTCCGGGCACCGAAGTCGTTGTGATGTGTGTAATCGGAAGGGTAGAAATATTTTCTGGCGCCTTCTTTCCGCAGGCGCAGGATAAAATCCATGCTCAGTCCATGCAGATCGAGAACCGGGACGGACATCCGCAGGCCGATTTCCAGACAGGCATCGGCATATTCTCCTAACAGATCGTTGTATTGTCCGTCGTTTCCGCGCCAGGTATTCCGGGCCACCGGAGTAACCAGAATCGGGTGAACGCCGATTGCCCGGCATTCGGCAATATATTGCGCCAGATTCGCCAGATAGCCTTCCTGTGCTTTTAAATGCATCAGTTTCTGATCGTTGTGACCGAACTGGAAGAGCATATAATCTCCCGGCTTGCAGCGCGCAAAAGGAATTGCCGCATGCCCTTCCTGACGAAAGCTTTCCGTTGTCAGACCTGAGTGGGAATGATTGGAAACGGTCAGTTTTCCATGAAGCAGGGATGGAAGCATCTGTCCCCAGCCCGCATAGCTTATCTGTGGTATATAAGGATATTCCGCAGACTGGTCGGTTACCGTGGAGTCACCGGCGATATATAATACCGGACACTCTACCGGCTCAATTTCGATTTCGCTTAAAACAGGCCTGTCGGCTGTAACGCATACTTCGATACTCAGATCGTGATATACCTGTTCCTGTCCCCTCGGTATGATACCGCAGACCTCCGTATACAGATCACAGGTGAATGTTTCCTCCGGTAAAAGCGTTTCCCGGTAAGCGCCCAGACAGCGTCGGCCCGTGAAAATGCGAAGATCGGACAGCGTTTCGTCGGAACGGATCGTCACGCTGACATGGTAGCTGCCTTCGGCTTCCACATGACATTTGAAGCGAATCGGAATCTGTCCGGGCTGTGGGCCGTCAGCCGCATCGATCAGGCAGCCGTACCGGGTCTGTCCGATTCGCGCCGGTTTTAGCTGCCGGTACCAGGGAACCGGCAGAAAGCCGCCGTTTAATTCCGGCAGCATGAGGTGCGGCCGGCTTTCCATGACCTGTTCGGTAAGAAAGCCATAGCCGCGCTCCTCAGTATAAAGATCCTCCGGACCGACATTGCCGTCCGGTGTAAAAACAAATTTTTTCATAGTTAAAGGGCTCCGTCCTTTGCAATGGAGGCGGAAACGAGAACATTGCTGAAGAAGGCGAGAGCGAGTCCCTGCCCCCAGCCCTGAATCCAGCGCCTGGAAATGCCTCTGTAACCATCAATATCCTTCATAACCGCTGTGCCGCCGGATACGTTCATGACTCTGCCGTCTTCGCTGACATTGTCAAGAAGCCCCCGGATGGCAAGATTAATGTGGCGGGTATGTAACGGATTGCCGCGCTCTAACATTGCGGCCGCAATTCCGGCGGAGGCGGATATTTCTTCGTAAGACTGTTCGTCGTTTAAGACCGTTCTCCACAGACCGTTTTCTGTCTGTACGGTTTTCAGAGCGGCGAGCTGGTCGTTTAAAGATCCGGCCACATCCAGATATTTCGGATAAAGATAGCATTCGGGAAGAACGCTTCCCACCTTTGACATCGTATAAGCCGCCCATGCGTTGGCCCGGCCCCAGTAAATGCCGGACATATGGTTTTTGGTAATATTGTTATAGCCATGATAATAAAAGCCCGTTTTTTCATCCTGCAAATAATTGATATGCCAGTACCATTGATTCAGCGCATCCTCGATCATTTCTTCGTCCTTTGTGATAACGCCGACACGAAGCAGGAAGAAGGCCGCCATAAACAACGTGTCTGCCCAGGCCTGTTCCGGAAAATCGTTGTTGGCGGAGACCGTATGCTGAAGGACGCTGTCTCCGAAGCGGAGAGCGTCTTTTCGGATATATGCGATTTTACTCATGACAAGATCCCAGTATTTCTGTTCTCCGGTAGCCTGATACAGAGATACGAGGCAGTGGCCCATTGCACAGGCATTGACAGTCCATACTTTCGGCAGGCCGAGAGAAATCAATTCGTCTACACGTTCCTTTAAAAGTGACAGATATTTTTCATTTCCTGTTTTTTCGTAAGCCTCGCTGATGCCGTAATAGGCAACGCCGCAGGGCCAGTCCCAGGTCAGATCCATTTTCATGGTCCGTTCCACGATTCTGTCGATGACGTTTTCGATCTGTTCCCTGTTAAATTCCAACTGCATATGCAACCCTCCTGATAATGATGATAAAGTATATAATCCATTATACAAAACCGACAGTTTTTCTAATATATTGCTTTCATTCAAAAATACAGCAATTTCGACCAAGTTTACAGATTTTGGTGGAAAAAATATGGGGAATTATACTATGATAGTTTTATATTTTTATGATATTATCATCACTTTGTATGATAACACGTTGGAAAGGAGCGGATTTGCGATGATCAAAGGTTTTAAAATGAAATTGTATCCCGGACAGGAGGAAGAATATGAAAAACGTCATAATGAGCTCTGGCCGGAGATGAAAGACATGATCCACGAGCATGGCGGGAAAAACTATTCCATATTTCTGGACCGGGAGACGCTGACGCTTTTCGGCTATATTGAGATAGAGGACGAAGCGCTCTGGGCCAAAGGAGCGGATACGGCAATTAACCGGAAATGGTGGGATTTCATGGCTGATATTATGGAAACGAACCCGGATAACAGCCCGGTGTCAGTCGATTTGAAGCCATTGTTTCATCTGGATTAGTCGAAGACGCAGAATCATAAAGGAGAATGCCGTATGAAAATTGGTGTCAGAGCACATGATTACGGGAAGATGGAAATTGAGAAGATGGCCGAAACGCTGGCGCGGGAAGGATATGAGGCGGCGCAGCTGGCACTGCCCAAGGTTTTTTCGGGGATTGACAGCTATGAGGACATTACGGGAGCACATCTGGAACGAATCAGGAGAGCTTTTGAAGAGAGAAAAATAGAAATTCCCGTTTTCGGCTGTTATATGGATCTGGGGAATCCGGATGCGCAGGTGCGGGAGTATGCCGTGCGCACGCTGAAAAAGTGCCTTGCTTACGGTAAGGAAGTCGGCGCTAAGGTGGTAGGAACGGAAACGGCTTATCCGCACCTGACGAGGGAGGAAAAGAAACAGTGGTATCCCTTTATGCTGGATGGCATAAAGCGTGTTGTGGAGGAAGCGGTGCGCCTTGATGTAAAGCTGGCCATCGAGCCGGTATACTGGCATCCGCTGGAAGATCTGGAAGCGGTCGGGGATGTGATGGAACGGGTAGGAGACGAGGAGCATCTTCGGCTGATTTTCGATGCATCCAATCTGTTAGAACATCCGGACCGGACAGATCAGGATCGGTATTGGACGGAATGGCTTTCGACTGTCGGAAAATATATAGAAGCGATGCACATCAAAGATTTTTATTTCGATGATGCCGGAAGATACTGCCCGGTGCCGCTCGGCAAAGGTGTGATCCGGTATGAAGCCATTTCCGAATGGCTCCATGCAAACCGGCCGGACATGTATCTGCTCCGGGAGGAAATGAATCCGGATATGGCGGAGGAAGATAAGGCGTTTATGCGGCGGCTTTAGGCTGAAAATATCAGGAAAGGGCAATCGGTCCGGCCATGACTTCCCTTGCGACGTACAGGCTCATATCCGGCCGGGTGGCCAGAGTCCATTTGATCAGCCGGATACGCATGGATTCGATTTCGAGGCAGGTAATGCAGCCGGGATGGATGCAGCTTCCGCTGTTATAATAATAAGGATCGTCTTCGGACAGAGCAGGACGGTGTGTGTGCCCGGTGATCAGAATGTGATTTTCCTGATCGGCCCAGTGGTGCAGGCGCTGTTCTGCTTTGTGCTTTCTCGTATAGTTTTTGGCCGCGCTGGTGGGATCGAGTACGCCGTAGCGTTCCAGCGGTTTCCACAGATATCGGACGAGAAAACGGGAAAATTTCCATAACGTGGAGTTAAAAAGGTCGGTCTGATGTCCATGCGTCAGATAAAGGTCCGTATACCCGGAACAGGATGCACCTTCCAGAATGATGCCCTCATAAAAAGTGATATCGGGCAGGAGCGGCATTTTCTTCTTTTTTACCATGTCATGATTGCCATAGAGCATATAGAGCCGGCCTCTTTCGTGGAAACGGGAAAGAAGCGCAAAGACATCGTTATGAGTTTCCATGATCTGCTTCATACAGCGGTTTTCCCACAGCTCGTCGCCGTCTCCCAGTTCGATATAAGTGTATCCGGAGCGGAAATAGTGCTGCAGGGCGGCATAGTACAGATTC
Organism: uncultured Lachnospiraceae bacterium; assembly: GCA_937910785.1. GTDB lineage: Bacteria > Bacillota > Clostridia > Lachnospirales > Lachnospiraceae > UBA3282. Next base: position 25,624 of record CALDLG010000064.1, read on the forward strand.
TGGTTTTTCAGAAAGTTATCGTTTGAAGTCCCGGAGCCCCGGTGGCAGTCGCTGATCAGAACGAATCGGCTTCTTGCGTGCAGAGGGAGCCTGAGAGCCCCCTCAAAGGTTTTGTTAAGACGAGAATAATAACCCATTTCAGCAGTCCTTTCCATGTGTTTTGCGGCTTCTTTTCCTGCGGCGCTTTCCCGGAAGAATTCTGCGGAAGGCGGCCGGCAGATAATAATACAGATAAAGAATCCTGTCTGCGGACAGGGTAAAGGGTCTTGTAACGAACCGGTAGATCCCGCACCACAGACGGTTGAACCCCTGAACGATACGGGCTTTGATGCGGCAGAACCAACCGCATCTGCATGCGCATCCGGTGAAAGTGAAGCTGACCGTTTTATGACAGACGCACAGATCACAGACCGGACAGCCGGCTTTTTTCAGTTCCTGTGCGAAGGCGGCCGCCATTTCGTGGGAATGCAGCGTTACGGATGCCTGAAGCGTCAGATCAGAGGGCTGGTTGAAACAGCCGGGATCGAAGGCTGTCAGCCACCAGTGTCTGTCACAAAGCTGTGCGATACAGCCTTTTTTATCAAAAAGTGAAAGGGAAAGCTTCAGCATATCTTCGTCGTCAACGCATTGGAAAAGTGTATGGTCCCGTTCTTTTTCCTCCAGAATCCGGTCCGCGTAATAGACACCGATTTCACAGCCTGTGTTGATGCCGTACTGCCCCTTCCAGAATTCGATCATCCATGTTCTGCCGCGGTAATTAAAGCAGACGGGCAGACAGTCGATGATCATCCCGAAATAGGAGGCTGCCCGGTTGAAAAAGGCGTGATAGCCGAAATCCCGCTGCCAGGCGTCGATGCGTGAAGTGAAAATATCCTGGGAAGGAAGATAACGGTAGCCGAAGGGCTCGATCAGATCATTCAGAATTTCGTATTTTTCTTCCGGGCACATACAGCAGACCTTCCGGATGATTTTTTTCCGCCGCCGGAAATTGATGCAGAAAAAAAGAAAAAAGAACAGAATCAGAAGACCAAAAAAAAGATACATAAGGATTTCCTCAAATAATGATTTTATAATAAGGTATGAATTTTGTCGAAAAAAGTGAATTTTAAGCTTGCATTCGGGCTTGTGTCCTTTATAATATTCTTATTAACTATCAAATACATGAATGTTATTAGAGAATTCCATATGTATAGAATTATGAAACAACCGGGTGAGGGAGAACCGATTAATCTTATTTTGCCGGAAGAAATCTTTGACTTCATATTGTGTGTTAATGTAAGAAAAGGCACTTATATACGGAAATATAAAAAGGAAGATTTGTCGTATGCCGTTTTAAAAGAGGGAAAGTATAAAGATTTTCTGGATTGCCTGCAGAGCAGTCTGCAGGAGGGCGAAGAAGAGTTTTTTGAAGACATGAAGCTGATCCGGGTCATTGGCGAGCTGGCCATACAGGATAAATATCATGTCATATGCGGTCTGAGGAACCGGGACGGAATACGATACAAGAAAATTACATTTTTAAAAAATGCATTTTTGGAGAACGGCTTGGATGATCAG
>CALDLG010000065.1 GCA_937910785.1 uncultured Lachnospiraceae bacterium
CTGACGCTGCAGCTTCTGGAGATGCATATTCCGATGGTGCTTGCGCTTAACATGATGGATGAGGTGCGGGGAAACGGAGGAACGATTGCGATCGGGAAGATGGAGGAGCAGCTTGGCATCCCTGTCATCGCAATCAGCGCGATCAAAAACGAAGGACTGGAGGATTTAACAAGAGCGATCCGGGAGGTCGCCGGCAGGCGCCTTTATCCGAAGGTGACGGATTTTTGTGAAAAAGGACCCGTACATAGATGCATTCATGCGGTCAGTCATCAGGTGGAGGACCATGCGGAGCTCAGCAGCATGTCTCCGCGTTTTGCGGCGAGTAAAATTGTGGAAGGCGATCAGGATGTGATTGAACGGCTGAAGCTGTCCGGAAATGAGCTGGAGCTGATGGAACACAGCATCGTGGAGATGGAACAGGATAACGGCATGGACAGGAACGCTTCGCTGGCGGATATGCGGTATACGTTTATTGAAAAGGTATGTGAAAGCGCGGTTATCAAATGCCGGGAGAGCAGGGAACACAAACGAAGCGTCCGGATCGACACGATTCTTACGGGGAAATATTTTGCGGTGCCCGCATTTCTCGTGATCATGATGTTGATCTTCTGGCTGACTTTCGGTGTGATCGGTCAGGGTCTCAGCGATCTGCTGAGCATGGGAATCGATGCGCTTTCCATGCTGGTGGAAAGGATGCTTAAAAATTACGGTATCAATCCTGTGGTGGAGAGCCTTGTAATAGACGGCATTTTTGTCGGAGTGGGAAGCGTTTTGAGTTTTCTGCCGATTATTGTTGTTCTGTTTTTCTTTCTTTCCATTCTGGAAGATTCCGGTTATATGGCAAGAATTGCGTTTGTAATGGACAGACCGCTTCGAAAGATCGGATTGTCCGGCAAGAGCTTTGTTTCCATGCTGATCGGTTTTGGATGCAGTGTGCCGGCCGTCATGTCCAGCAGGACACTTTCTTCGGATCGGGATAAAAAAATGACGATCATGTTGATTCCTTTTATCAGCTGTTCCGCAAAGATACCGATTTACGCGCTTTTTACGGCAGCCTTTTTCCCCGGTCATCCGGTACTTGTGATGATGGGGCTTTATGTGGTCGGCATTCTGGTCGGGCTGCTCGTGGCGGTGGTTCTGAATCATACGGCCTTTAAAGGAAATTCCATGCCGTTTATGATGGAACTGCCCAACTATCGTTTTCCTTCTGTGAAAAGCGTGCTGCTTCTGATGTGGGATAAAGCGAAGGACTTTTTGCAGAGAGCATTTACAGTAATCTTTATCGCAACGATGATCATCTGGTTTATGCAGACTTTTGACAGCCGTCTGAATGTGGTGGCGGACAGCAGGGAAAGTCTGCTTGCGATGATCGGACAGTATATTGCGCCGTTGTTTGGACCGCTTGGTTTTAATGACTGGCGTGTTGCGACCTCTTTGATCAGCGGTTTTACGGCCAAAGAAGCGGTAGTCAGTACCTTGAGCGTCCTGTCGGGAACCACGATGAGCAATCTCAGCGAGACGCTTGGGACAATCTTTACGCCGGCTTCGGCAGGTAGTTTTCTTGTCTTTACGCTGCTTTATACGCCATGTGTGGCGGCGGTTGCGACAATCCGGCGGGAGATGGCCTCCGTATGGAAAGCCTTTCTGATTGTATTGATGCAGTGCGGCATAGCGTGGGTGTTTTCATTTATGGCATACCGCATTTTCTGTCTGATCGGAATATAAAACATGTGTTATTGATAAAAACGGGAACTGACGGAGTGCTTTTGGATTAAATATCATGCGATATCAAAACCCTGCGTTTAAAGATCCGGCATCCTTGGAACCATACATAGAAAGCCTCATAAAATAATGACAGAGTGTGAAAGTCAGGCTGAAGGAAAGGTATGGTTACTGCTATGGATATTTTTCTTGGATTGATGATTCCGTTTTTCGGAACCTTTGCGGGTGCGGCCTGTGTTCTTTTTATGAGAAACGGCATGAACGCGATGGTGGAAAAGGTGCTTCTCGGCTTTGCTTCCGGCGTGATGGTGGCTGCCTCCGTCTGGTCGCTGCTGCTTCCTGCAATTGATATGTCAGACGGGTATGGAAAATGGGCATTTGTACCGGCGGCCGCAGGTTTTGCGGCGGGAATTGCATTTTTATACGGCCTTGATAAACTGATTCCACATCTGCATCCCGGCGGGAAGAAGCCGGAAGGCGTGAAGAGCAGTCTGACCAGGACGACCATGCTTGCGCTGGCGGTTACACTGCATAATATTCCGGAAGGGATGGCCGTAGGCGTTGTCTTTGCGGGGGTTTTGTCCGGCAGTCAGGAGATGACGATGGCGGGCGCTTATACGCTGGCGCTTGGGATTGCCATCCAGAATTTCCCGGAGGGCGCCATTATTTCCATGCCCATGAAAAGCAATGGAAAGGGGAAGGGAAGGGCCTTCCTATATGGGATTCTTTCAGGTGTTGTCGAACCTGCCGCCGCATTTGCAACAATTTTAATAACGAATGTTATAGAAAAAGCGCTGCCGTTTCTTCTGGCTTTTGCGGCAGGAGCGATGTTATTCGTTGTTGTGGAGGAGCTGATTCCGGAAGCTTCGGGGGATGGAGATTCGGACGGTGCGACACTTGGTTTTGCGGCGGGATTCCTGATTATGATGATTCTGGATGTGGCGTTAGGATAAAAGAAAGGATCAGGGAAATGAAAACTTACAGACTGGACTTGAATTCGATTGAGCGGGTTCGTGGCTTCGTATCCGCAATCAGCAACATGAAAGGTTATTTCGACCTGGTTTCCGGAAGATATGTGGTGGACGCCAAGTCGATCATGGGAATCTTTTCCATGGATCTTTCCAGATGCGTGGAACTGCGGATTCTGGAGACGAATGAGGAGATCTCCGAAATCGAGAAAGTGATTGAACCCTATCTTTTACCGTAACAGACAGCCCGGAAAACGGGCGCGAGGTTATTGAAATGGAGAAAAAGACTGCGATGAGGGTTTCCTTCATCAGTATTATCGTAAATTTAATTCTGTCATTGCTTAAGCTTATGGCAGGTATTGTGGCGTCGTCGGGAGCTATGATTTCTGATGCCGTTCATTCCGCTTCCGATGTATTCAGCACAATTATTGTAATGATCGGGGTACAGATTTCCTGCAAAAAGTCCGACGCGGATCATCAGTACGGGCATGAAAGGCTGGAATGTGTGGCATCGATTGTTCTGGCGGTAGTTCTGGGCATTACGGGTCT
>CALDLG010000066.1 GCA_937910785.1 uncultured Lachnospiraceae bacterium
ACACGGACCTGAACCGTGCGCGTCTGCCAATTCCGCCATTCCTGCGAACAAATGCTATTTTACCTGCTTTTTACTCTTCTGTCAATACTATTTTGAAATCTTATAAAAAAAATTTAAAGAACCCGGTTTTATAAGGTGAATTTCTGCGTTTTCCGGTTCTGTTCCTCGCTCAGTTCAACCAATGTCTGCGTATCCCGGTAACATTCCTGAATCGCCTCTGCCACTACCTGCATTCCGGCGCTCGTTTCCTGTGCGGACGCGGAATTTTCCTCCACTACGCTTCCAAGATTCGATACGGAATCGGCTACCACCACTTTCAGCTCATTCAGAATATCCGTCTGCCTGCCGATCGCTATTGCGACATCATCCACAATATTAATTTCTTTATAAAGATTCTCAAAAGCATCCTGCGTTTCCTTCAGCTGCTTCTGCTGTTCTTCCACATTCGTCATCGCTTCCTGCATTCTGCTTGTGGAAATCTCAACATTGGTCGTGAGCTCCCTGACAACCGCTTCGATTCCTGCCGCGCTTTCCGCCGATTTCTCCGCAAGGTTCCGAATTTCTTCGGCAACCACCGCAAAACCTCTTCCCGCTTCTCCTGCTCTGGCTGATTCAATGCTCGCGTTTAAGGACAACAGATTGGTCTGAGAAGTCATATTTTTAATGACTTCAACCATTTTATTAATATTTACGGCAGATTCACTCGTTTGCTTCGTCTGCTCGGATACGACCTGAATCGCATTATTCGTAATTTCCGAAATCGCATACAGCTTCTTGATACTCTCGGACGCGCCGTCGGAAAATTTCATCATCGTATCCACCGATGTCTCCAGTTTGTCCATTTCGCTCTTCTCAATGTCAATGACATCACCAAGCTTCTGCACCTTCTCGTTGACCGTCTCTGTCTCTTCCGCGAGGCTCGCCGTACCTTTCGCCATTTCATCGATTGCGCAGTTTGTATCGTTAATGCTGTTCGTAATATCTCCAAACTTCTCACTGAAATCTTCGCTGCTCTTTTTCAGCTGTGTGCTCGCATGGCTTACTTCTCCGATCATTCCGGCCAGTGACAGCTTGACCTGATTCAGCGACTGGGCAATTTTCCCGATCTCATCGGAACGGTTAAGAAGCCTGCTGTCAATTTCAAAGGAAAGATCTCCTTCCTCAATTTTCCGCAAATTACTTTCTACTTTCTTAATGCCGCCTGCCAGACGCCGGCCGAAGAAAATGGAAATCGCAAGAACGGCAAACAGAATGATAATGATACTGGCCGCATAAGAAAGCAGCATGCTCAAAAATTCAAACTTGATTTCCCGCTCTTCCTCCTGAATCTCCACCGCCATATCATCTATGTAATTTCCCGTTGTAATAACCCAGTTCCAGGGTTCGAACTTCTCCGAGTAAGCACGTTTCGGCGCTACCGTTACACCGTCCGCCTTCGTAAAATAAAACTCGTTGTAACCGCCGCCTGCATCCGCAGACTTCATGATGTTCTGAATGATTTTCACACCGTTTTGATCCGTCAGATCGAATCGATTGCTTCCTTCCTGATCCGGCAGAATCGGATGCATCACCAGATTATAATCCGTATCATCGATCCACATATACCCGGAATCATCGTCCCGGTACCGCATGCCCCGGATCACTTCCTTCGCGAGTTCCTTCGCCTCTTCCTCCGTCAGTTCTCCTGCCTGGCTGCGGTCATAGTAAGTCTTAATAATCGCGACCGCCGACTGAATCTCGGACTTGATCTCCAGATTATAGCCGTCATTCATTGTCGCCTCGTAAGTGGCGATATTCTTGTTCATGGACTTCCTTAAAAATGAAATGCCCAATGCGCCGAGTACGACGATCGTCGCCGCCAGCATCAGAAAAATGACCGCTACCATTACGGTTGCAATACTTTTCGATCTTGGCACGGATTCGCTCCTGCTTTTTCTGTTACCTTTACCTTCTTTGTTTTCCCCATTCATTTTTTGTCCCCCTGAATACATAATATATTTCTATTATACTCTTTTTTCACACTTTTTCAATGTTTTTTTATAATATTCAGGTAATGTGCGGGGATACTTCCGGGGCATATCCACGCGCTATATGACGCCTCTTCCGGTCATCAGCCGCCGATTTTCCTGTCGCTGTGCAAAATATGATTTACCAGCCATTCCGTCAGGAACTCCAGCATTTCCTCCAATGTCTCCTGCTGACGCTCATCAATCTGCTCGAAATTCATTTCCTCAAGCCTCGCAATAAACGCATCGTGAGCGCGTTTCTGCGCCGCAAGCCCTTCATAACCAATGCTTTCCATATATTTCTCTTCGTCCCCAAAATGGAACTTCGTATAATCCTTCAGTTCTTCCAGCAAATGAACGATTTCATCATATTTATCATGAAGATACTCTTCCATGATCACGCGGTACACTTCTCCTATAATGCGGAACAGTTCCTTATGCTCTTCGTCAATCAGCTTAATGCCGGTCAGATACCGATCCGTAAAGACCGGAACCGCGCCCTTCTCCTCAACGGGCTTTAATTTACCGATCATCAGATCGCATCCGATAATATGCCGGTACAGCCATGTCACAAGATACCGCAGCAAATCCTCCAGAAACTCCTGCTGTCCGCTTCCGGAAGCCCTCGCATCCGCCTCGTCGATCTTCTCGCAGAAAATGATGTGCTGCCGTTTCTGCAGCTCCAGCTCCGGATGGTGAACGCTTTCCATATATGCCTCTTCGTGCTGGAAATGCTGCTCCGCATATTCTTTCAGCCTTTCCACCATCACCATGATGCGGTCATACTTATCATCCAGTATCTCATTCTCAAGAAGCTCCTGCGTTTCGTTAATGATGCGAAAAAGCTCCCGATGTTCGTTATCGATCATCTCTACGCCAAGTAAACAGTCATCCGTAAAATAATACATTTTCCTTTCCTCCATTCTGGGCATTCTTCGGTATGAAGCTTTAGAAGTTCTTCCCACACTATTGTACCACACTCTTTTAAAAAAAGGTATGATCTGTCCGGTCTGATTGAGCGGAAATCCCGACAGCATAAAACAGGATGAACCTGAAAGGAAATGGGGTAAAGCAAAATGGAGTAAATAAACGAGAAAAAATAAATGAAGTGAAATTGAAAAAAGGTATTGACTTTTGCTTTATTCGATAGTAAGATATTACTTGCGTTGTGAACATAAGCGGAAGTGTCGGAACTGGCAGACGAGCAAGACTAAGGATCTTGTGATGGTTACA
>CALDLG010000067.1 GCA_937910785.1 uncultured Lachnospiraceae bacterium
AGGGCGGTTTCTTCTGCAACAGCGTCATAGGCAGGGTAGTTGTCCCAGGAGACAAAATCCATATATTTCGCCCACATCTGGTAATCCAGCGGCTGATAGGTCCCCATCAGGTTGGTGGTGATCGGAATGTCGGGCGTGATGGCATGAATCGCGTCATATTCCAGACGGAAGGCATTAAGAATACTCTCAGAGTTAAAACGTTTATAATCCAGAGAGATTCCCTGGAAATTCGTGCGATCGTTATGGCCGAAATGCTCGGAACGCATGTCCGGAACAACGATCTCATCGAAATCGTAGAAAGTATGTCCCCAGAAAGCGGTATCCCAGGCTGCGTTGATTGCCTCGATGGTCTGATATTTGTCTTTGAGCCATTGACGAAAAGCATTCTCACAGTTCTCACAATAGCATTCGCCACCGTATTCGTTGGAGACGTGCCAGGCTACAATATTGTCGTAGGATTTATAGCGTTCGGCCAGTTTTGAGGCCAGCGCCACGGCATATCTGCGGTAGGTGGGGCTGTTGGGGCAGGAATTGTGACGGCTGCCGAATTTGCGACGCAGACCGTGCTCATCTACCCGCAGGATATCAGGATATCTGCGCGCCATCCAGGCAGGATGAGCACCCGTGGAAGTGGCAAGGCAGATCTTCATGCCGTGTCTTGTGACCATCTCCATGATCTTGTCCAGTTTATCGAAATAGTAGGTATCTTCCGAAGGCTGCAGCATAGCCCAGCTGAAGACATTGAGAGTGACAGTGTCGATGTGTGCCAGTTTCAGAAGACGCATGTCCTCTTCCCATGTTTCCTCCGGCCACTGCTCCGGGTTGTAATCCCCTCCATAGAGGATTTTCTTTACTTTATGATTTTCGATCATTGACTGTGTGGCTCCTTTCTGGAAAACAGGTTTTATCAGGAAAGTCTCTGACTTTCATACCAGAGTATATGCCTTCATCATATCGAATCCGGCCTGAAACCGCAATGTGTTATCTTAGTATTTTCTTGTATTTATTTGCGGCCGATCAGCATATTCTTACAGAAACGCAGTGGAAAAAGTAACGACAAAAGAAGCCGGACTGAACAGTCCGGCTTCAAAATCGAGATCAATACATTTAGTTTGTTACGGTCATGCCTGCTTCTTCTGCCATCTTATCGAATTTCTCCATGACAGCGTCGTAGGTTCTCTGAGAGATGTCCGGCAGCTTGCCGCCCCATGTCTCTTCCGCCTGCTTGTAGCCCTTCTTGAAGGCTTCGCGCATCTCTTCGATCTTGCTCGGATCGCCGCCTGTCAATGCAGTAGCGAAGTCGATGATCCTGTCGGACATCTGCTCTACGCCCCAGTAACCGTCCTCTGCAATATCCTTCTGTGCCTGTGCCTGGGTAGCAGCATCAACCTTGAGGTTGCCGCCTGCAAGAATAGACCAGATGCCGTTGGCCTTGTTGAAAGTCTGCCCCTGCTGGCTCATCAGCTTCTCTACGATGCTCTGCAGCTGCTGTGTGTGTGCCTCAGCATCCGCTTTCATCTTATTTACCAGGCTGGTATTCTGTGTGTAGGTCTTGGTCACTGTATCTTTGGATGTCTCGTTTGAAGGCTCATAGACTACGCCGTTACCCTTTTTATCGGAAGCATTATCTTTGGAACTGGTCTCCTCGGATGCTTTCGCAGCAGTCTGGCCGGCAGCATAGACATCATAAGCATTTGCAGCGCCGCTTGTAACTCCATTTACGCTCATTGGTATCCCTCCTTGGAATTTAATATTTGATCGTTATGTTTCTGATTTCTGTACGGCGGTAAACAGCCGCTTCTACCTATTATATCGTACCGTCCCCATGGAAAAATTAGGAGTAAATTGAGAAATCTTCCCGCGCTTCCTGCTTTTTATGACGGAAAAAGGGACGTTTATGACAATGTGCGATGAATATGCGCAAAGAAAAAAGATGACAGCACATGGACTGTTGCGATCATTTTACACTGGACAATTCGACAGAAAATCCATACAAAGAGAATACCCCTTATGCTACGATAAAATCATCTGCAGGAAACAGGTTCAGAATCCCGGTTTAAGCTGGGATTTTTAAAGTTGATGAAAAAAGACCGGGAGCAGCGTAATCAGAGATGCTTCCGACGGGGAGGATGTACATGAAATTTATATATGACAAAGAACTGTTTCAACGGTATTATAAAGATATTTTGAAGAATATGGCGCTTCTGCTTCTGATAAGCTCTTTATCCGTTATGGCGCCGCTGCTCCTGCGCAATGCCATGGATATTGCGTTCCAGGGAGGCTTTCGCGCCGGGATGCTCTTCTGGTATCTGATCGTGCTGACATTTTTATACAGTATCAAATTTGCCTATAACCGGTTTCGGTTCTGGTTTGCAGAGAAATTTAAAAACGAAGAAACGGTCAATCTGTACCGGAAGATTTTTCGCGTCTCTTATGATAAGATTAACGAGATGGAACCAACTTATATAGCGGAGAGAGTAAACCATACGGTTTCTACTGTTTTTAATCTCTACTGCAATTCCATGACCGGGATCTTTGTGTCTGCGGTCACGGTGGTCGCGGTGCTGTGGATGGTCACGAAGATCAGCAGGGAACTGGCCGTATTGTATTTTCTGCAGATTCCGTTACAGTATTTTGGGTTTCAGAAGCTGTTAAATGGTGAAAAATCCAGGCTGTCGCAGTACAGCAGCGAATTGCAGAATATTGCGGCAAAAAATAACAAAAATATAAAAGCGGTCATTTCGGATGTAAACAGTATCAAGCAGTATGGCGAGGCGGACGGCATTTTGTCTTTTATCGGTAAAAGCATGGGCAATATAACGAAAATGGAAAGGAAAGCAAATTCCTATGCC
>CALDLG010000068.1 GCA_937910785.1 uncultured Lachnospiraceae bacterium
GTGCTGTTGGAAAGGATTTGATCATGAACAAAATGAAGGGGTATGGAATCACCAGTGCGAGCAGAGTAATTATTTATTAGCGGCAGCGCCGCATGCAACGACGAATCTGCCGGCAGTCATTGCCGATGAAAGGGGAGAGTATGCCTGCTATGCGGGAATGTGGTGGACTCCCCAAAATAAACTGGCTTATATGGAACCGCTTTGCACAATTCCGGAATACCGCCGAAAAGGGCTTGCTGCCGCTGCCCTGTCTGAATTATACCGAAGAACCAAAGCATTGGGGGCAACGCATATGACAGGTGGAAGTAATGGATTTTATCATGCGATCGGTTACAAACCAGCAGTAAAATGGACCTGGTGGACAAAAGAGCCCTGAAATTAATAAAAAGACATATCGATTCACGCGTCGCTCTGCCAGTATTTCCGGTACCAGTTTTTCCGGGAATAAGGACAGGGCGATTTTTAATATTAAATAGGGATTTTCGACACTGTGCGGATGAACATTGGGAAAGCTGTTGACTTCCACATAACATCGTTTTATAATATACATAGTAATACAAAGTATTGAGGTGAATTATGAATGACCGGTATGAAAGGCAAATGAAGAAGGGAGTTCTGGATATGCTCGTTCTGACATTGTTGAAATCAGAGGCAAAGTATGGTTATCAGATTATTCAGGAGATGAAAGAAAAGAGCGGGGAAATATTTTTGTTAAAGGACGGTACATTATATCCGATACTCTACCGGCTGGAAGACGAAAGGCTGGTTGTAAGCAGGTGGAGCGAAGCGGAGGGAAAACAGGTGCCAAGAAAATATTACGAAATTACCGAAGCGGGCCGGAAGGCGCTGAAGGAAATAGAAACCGTCTGGAAACGAATTGCCGATGGGATATCAAAGATCATGGAGGATTAGGCAGTGGATGCGGAAAAGTATGTAAAAGCGATTGTGGCAAAAATAAAATGTAATGGGAAAAAGAAAAAAGAGATTAAGAAGCAGCTGCTGGCGGACATTCAGATGCGAATCAGGCAAGGGGAGCGTTTGGAAGAAATCATTGCTCAGATGGGAACGGTAAAGGAAATTTCAGATAGTTTTAACGAAACGATTTCAGTAAAAGAGCAGAAGAGATACCGCAGAAACAGAGTATTGAAAATTGTCATCCCGATCACGACGGCAGTTTTGATTCCGATCCTGTTTTTCTGTTGGATGTTTCCAAGAAGCATTGACATAGAGCGGAGTCAGTATTTTGACAGGGAACAGGTTGAGAACGCCATGAAAGAAACAATCGTATTGCTGGATGATGAAGATTATGAGGCTTTACGGGAAAATGCGGTTTCGCAGATGCAGTCCACATTAAGTGCGGAAGTAATGGATGGTGTAAAAGGAATCCTGTCTGATGACTGGGGAGAAAGAAAACAGTTTGGCGTGGCATATATAGTAGAGCTGGTACAGGGAAACAGACATTTCGCGGTAGGAGAGATTACGGTCACATATGAAAGTGTAAGCGTGACCTATCGCCTGACATACGATAAGGATATGCGCCTTGCGGGCATATATATCAGGTAGAAGAACAGGATGCATCCTTTGCCTTGCGTGCGGAATTCCCTTCGGAGGAATGATCGCGGCGTATCTGTGTATGACTGAAATCATGGGCGGCATATTGATCATGGTCGCGTATCATCATAAACCGGAGCGCATGTACTGCCGAAAGAATGGCGACAAATAATGGGCTTTTGGATTTCAAATCTTCTCCGCACTCTGAGGTTGCGCGATTCAATAAAATAGCACATATGAATTGGTTGAAGCCTGTTGGGGAAAATACTATACTGTTAGTGCGGCGCGGCGTAAGAAAAGGAAAAAGGAGAAGACGATATGAGTTTCGGAAAAAATTTGCAGTTTTTAAGACATCTGAGAGGAAATATGACGCAGGAGGCTTTGGCTGAAAAAATGAATATCAGCCGTCAGACCGTATCAAAATGGGAGCTGGATACGGTGCAGCCCGAAATGGACAAGGCGATCGAGCTGTGCAGACTTTTTAATTGCTCGCTGGACAACCTGTTCCGCGATGATATGGTGGCCTGTGGCGAAGAGTATACAAACCTGCGTGTCGAGACCGTTCCCGCATTCCGCTATATCAAATATGCCGTGATCAGCTCCGAGCCGGAGGGGGACGCTATTGACAGAGTGATTTCCATTGCCCGCAGATGTGGTGTGGAAAACCCTCGAGTCATTGGCTGGGATTTTCCTAATGTGTCACAGGAGCAGATAAATGTTTTCAATATGCACGGCTACGAAGCGGCATGGATTCTGCCTGATGGGGTAGTGCCCCCTGACATGGAAGTACATGAGCAGGCAGACCACAGGTATGCGGCAATACACATTGAAAAGCCCTTTGAATCCCCTTTTGTGACCATTCCCAACGCCTATAAAACGCTTCTGGAGTATATGCGCGTAAATGGTCTGGAACAGACGGACAAGGACGTTATTCCCTGCTTTGAGACGGACGGGGAGAGTATGGATATTTATATTGCCTGTAAGTAACGCATAATATGGTGCGCTTTAGAGTGCGGACGTTATGCAATGTGCGCCTGAACGTGTTTTGCTTACAGAAAGAGAAGACATAGCAGCTAAAAAAGTGTCTTATCAAAATTCCGGTTTCATGAAAAAAAAATTTGTGTCAGGAATATGACAGCAGGCGGGGCTTTCCGGGAAAATCGGAAAGCCCCTTTTCGTAATTCCAAATCATAAAATCGGTAAGAGAAGCCGTTATTTTCCTGAAATCTACAAAGGATTCTGCCTGAAGCGGAAGAACCGGCGAAGTCAATATTTACATGAATGTTTATTAATTTATACTTTTATGTTAAGATAGTAATAATAAAATTGCGGACCCAATTTATTTTTCGGTAATGCTTTATTACGAAGGAGTCAGATTGAAAAATCAACCTGACAGCTGTTTAGAATAGCCTGCGATTCCGGGCTTTGATACGGGGGATTATTATGAAAGCGCTTTACGAAGGAATAAAAGAGATGATTCTTGCTGTTGCGACCGATGTAATCAAAGAAGAATCTGAGGAACGTCACGATGTGAAAGAAATACGGGAAGAACTGGAGCAGTATATCGAGAGAGAAAGAGCTCTGTTTGAAAATACTGATATGGAGACCGAGATAGATTTTCATAATCTGGAAGCATATATCAGGCAGGATCTGTGGAGCGACTTTAAGGATAGTTTGTGTGGAAGCAGTGAACAGAGGAAGGTTAAAAAAGAGAATATAGCAGAGAAGTTGTATCGATATTCGGGGGCGCAGGCGAACGGGAAAAAGAAACAGTATATCGATAAAATATTGGACGGAATTTATGATATTCTGGGAAATTATCTGACATGGAAAATACCGGTGGAACAAAGATACATAAGGAATAAAGAACAGGATGAAATTATGGAAGCGCTGTCAGAGCAAAAAGTGGAACGGCAGAAGGAGCATAGTGAGCAAAAGGCATTTAGAGAAGAAGTAAAAGCCGGATTGGGACAAATATCACAGACTCTGAAGGAGAAACAGACGCAGCAGCCTTTCTTCAACGGCAGGGTTGACAGCATCTATCGATTGGAAACCGATAAGTTTCTGAAAAAACGTTATCAAAAACGAGAAAAACTGGAGGGGAAGTATAAGGCATATTCGGATTTTTTTAAGTTGTTTGTGGAGGTGACAGAGGAAGAAAAAGGAATCATTTCTGTGGATAACTTCTTTGATTTTGTTAAGAAAAATATTAACGAAAATGTAGGCGAAGACTTTATCAAAATATGCGGTCCGGACGGAACCGGGAAAAGCTCCTTTTTGATGATTCTCTATCAATATCTTTATGAATGCTTTTTACGGGGGGAAATAAAGGTTTATCCTTTCTATATTGATCTGCACTATTATGAGTGGAAGGTAGTTGAGGTTACCGGAAAAGAGGAATTGCGCAAAGCGGCGGAAAAACTTATCAGAAAGGATTTGGAAGCAGTTGCGGAGCTGGGCAGAACCGGGGTAGGGCTTTTATTTATGATTGATGGAAATGATAACTATTTCAGAACGGATCTGAAGCCGGGACCGATACTGGAATCTGTGCTGGAGGATGTCAAGGAGGACAATATAAAAATTATATGTATTGGGGAGAAGGCCAATGTTCAGCCGAGAAGGAGAAGGAAGGCCAATCAGTTTATTGAAAGAGTGACCAGCTATACATTTCGATTCCGTCCTGTCTATATCGGCGAACAGGAAAAGTGTAAGGAAATTATTGAACGATATTGTGAGCTGGAATGGAAAAGAGAGAAACAGAACAGAATCGCTGAGTGTGTCAGAAAGTTTAATATAAAAGAAATAGACTATAATCTATTAACAATATTTCAGAAATGTTCGGGCAGAGTTTCACTCAAAGATATTACTTCACTGAATGGTTTGTACAACAGATACTGTATGATTTATCTGAATGGCGATGACGATCGCCTGAGGGCATGTGAACAGATGGCATACCTGTACTTTATGACGGATGAGTGGATAGAGCAGGAGTTTATTGCAAGACATAAGGAGGAATGGGAACTGGTCCATCAGCACAAGTCACTCTCCAACTATCTGATTGCATGTTATTATGCGGACATTATTCTGAATTGTGATGAGAGCAGAATAGATCAGCTGGAGAACGTGTTTACGAATGGTATCAACATATTTTTAAAAGCGATTATTAATGAAGAAGTAAAGAGCCAGTCGGATGCATTAAAAGGCTGTAAGCTCATGTTTGCGGGCGGAGGAATTCGGGCAAAGTCGCAGGCTGCTTATATATTGGGCCGGATCGGAGATACCAAATTGCAGGAAGATGCAAGGCGTATTCTGGAAGAACAGAAGGAACTTATACAAAAGAACGACATGGATGCCATGGATTGCTTTTTACTTCGTACGATTTGTGTCAGTCTGTTGAATTTGGGAGAACGCGATGCGGGGGAAGAGTTTCTTGCATCTCTCGTTAAATCTCCGGTTATGAATGAAGTGAACAGGGCATTTTATTTACAGTATTATGATGATATTAAGCAGCAGCCGGAAACCGTAAAAGGAGAAATAATTAATTTAAAGGATGATGGCAAAGATTCGATCGCAAATACCGTAAATGTCCTTTTAAATTATATTGAACAGCAGTTTAATGTGGAATCTCAGAACTGGTCTACCAAAGCGAGTATCACCTTCCAGATTCATCTGTTTACTTTATGTTCGCTTTTTCAGGTCAGGATTAAGAAGAAATCCATAAAGGAACTTCCGAATAAGCTGCGCCGGATTATTTCGCGGACATTGGAGCAGGAGAGCGCAAATATAAGTGACGATATGAAGACATATCTGAATATGCTGTGGGATGATATTGAAAAAGAAAATTATTCTCCCAGTCATATTTATGATGAACTATACGGCGTAAAAGATATTGAAAGAAGTGGGTGGTGTAAGAAAATTAAATATGGAAGCGTTGATGTCGTCAGATATGAAAATGTGGCGGAACATATGTATTATGCATGGCTGATGGGTATGCTGTATCTGCCGGAAACCGCACCGGCAGGCAAGGCGTACAAGGGATATCAGAAAGAAGCGATATTGCGTTGTCTTCTGACACATGATCTGGCAGAGAGATATGTTGGTGATAAGCTGCCGGAGGAGACTACGCAGGAACATAAAATAAAGGAAAATGAATGGATGCATAAAATATTTATGCATGATACTTATAATGAGATTGCCAATATGGATGCATACCGGGATATTTGGGAGAATTTTGATCTGTCTTCCGGAAATATCAATGGCAGAATCGCCAAAGAGATTGATATTATTCAGTCTATTTACCAGTTTTGCATTTATAAGAAAATGGGCGCCGAATTTCCGGCTGACAAAGAAGAGGAATGGAAGAAGGAAAAAAATAACATCAGGACAGAAATTGGAAGAAAAATATTAAAACAGATTGTTTTGGACCGATTTAACATTTAAAGATTCAGACGGATAAACAAGAGGAAAACGATATGATTATTTATGAGGCGACGAAAAGAGAGTTTGTTGACGCGGTCCTTGACCAGACCATGATAGATTCTCTTGTTAAAAATTATACCAGTAAAATCGGAAAAGTGAAGGAAAACGAAAGACGGGCCTGGAATAACTCATTGATGTTTATGTATCAGGTGTTAGAAGACCGGGAAATCCCGGATGATACCGGAGTGGCGCTGGAATATAAAATACCATATACCAACAATCGAATTGATGTGATCCTGACAGGGTACATGGAAGAAAAGGTAAACAGCGCGGTTGTGATAGAACTGAAGCAATGGTCGCAGGCAGAGCAGGCGAAGGACCGGGTTGGCTATGTAGTTACGATGCTTGGAGGTGGCAAAACGGCAACGGAGCATCCTTCTTATCAGGCATGGTCATATGCATATATGCTTGGAAATTATAACGAGGCTGTCATAGAGAATAATTTTAATATCCGCCCCTGTGCTTTTTTACACAATTATTCCCTTTCGGAGAATGACGTACTGCTTGACTCCAAATACGAGGAATTTGTAACCGAAGCGCCTATTTTTGCCAGGGGAGATATCCGAAAACTGAGGGAATTCATTAAACGGAACATCCATTACGGAGATCATAAGGAAGGATTGTATACCATTGAAAATGGCAGGATTTCACCGTCTAAAACACTACAGGACTCGCTGGCCGGGATGTTAAAAGGAAATCGGGAGTTTGTACTGATTGACCGCCAGTTTTCCGTTTTTGAGAAAGGCATGTATATGGCAGGACGGAGCCGGGCTGACAACCGAAAGAGGGTTCTGATTGTAAAGGGCGGGCCAGGGACCGGAAAATCCGTGGTGGCAATGAATCTGCTGGTAAAACTGATGACACGCAATAAGGAAAACAAAATCCCCTTAAATGCTGTTTATGTGACTAAAAATGAGAATCCCAGAAATGTTTATATGCAGAAACTGCGGGGGGAGTATACCAAAACGTATATTAAAAACCTTTTTAAAGGCGCAAGCGCTTTTGTCAACGCGGAAGAAAATATATATGATGCTATTATCTGTGATGAGGCGCACAGACTGATGAAAAACTCCGGCCGGTTTTTTCCGGAATCGGAGAGTCAGATCAGAGATGTCATTCGGTCTGCGAAATGCAGTATTTTCTTTATCGATGAATATCAGAAGATCTGCCTGAGCGATTATGGGTCAATAGACAGGATACACGAAGAGGCGGTGCAGGCCGGAGCTGAAATAGAAGAGATGGAGTTGCAGTCCCAATTCAGATGCAATGGCTCGGATGGCTATTTAAAGTGGATTGAAAACATTCTGGAAATGGAAGAAAA
>CALDLG010000069.1 GCA_937910785.1 uncultured Lachnospiraceae bacterium
CCGGAATGTCCGCCATGACGAATCCTCCGGCGCCTTCCAGATCGACCACGCCCAGGTTGGGATTTAAAGTCGTAAAATGGTAATTGGCAATTTTCGGGCGGGCATTGCTTACTCTGGATAACAGGGTCGATTTTCCCACATTGGGGAAGCCGACGAGTCCGACATCCGCAATGACTTTTAATTCCAACAGCAATTCCAGCTCCATCGCCGGCTGGCCCGGCTGCGCATATTTCGGCGCCTGCATCCTGCTCGTTGCGTAATGCTGATTGCCGCTTCCTCCTCTTCCGCCTTTTAAAAGAAGCACTTCTTTGCAGTCACCGGACATATCTACAATTACCTTACCGCTTTCCGCTTCCCGGATAACGGTTCCGGCAGGCACTTTTATGATGATATCCTCTCCGTTTTTACCCGCACAGTTGCGTTTTCCGCCCTCTGCACCATTTCCTGCACAGTATTTCCGGATATGACGGAAATCCGTCAGGGTATTTAAGCCCTCGTCCACTACAAAATAGACATTTCCGCCGCTGCCTCCGTCCCCGCCGTCAGGGCCGCCGTTTGGCACATATTTTTCTCTTCGGAAGGAAACGTGTCCGTCGCCGCCTTTTCCGCTTCTGACATAGATTTTTGCACGATCCGCAAACATAATATAATCCTCTCTTCCAGGGCCCGCCATCCGGGCGAAGGTGTTTTTTGGCCAATTCAATAAGGAAAAAAAGGCTCCAAACATAACGTATGTTTGAAGCCCGATTCATTCGCATATCAAAAGATTCCTGTTCCTTCGGTCTTGAAAGAACAACGATTCTTTCAGTCTCTCTCCACAGGATATACGGAAGCTTGTTTTTTATCTCTTCCTTTTCTTTCAAAACGAAGAACTCCATCAACCAGAGCGAATAAGGTATCATCTCCGCCGATGCCCACATTCGTGCCCGGATGAATCTTGGTTCCACGCTGTCTGTACAGAATATTTCCTGCCTTCACGAATTGTCCGTCAGCCCTTTTTGCACCTAATCTTTTCGCCTCGGAATCTCTGCCGTTCTTTGTAGAGCCGACACCTTTCTTATGTGCAAAAAATTGAAGGTTCATATTTAACATGGCATTACACCTCCTCAAATTTCAGTTTACAGTATTTTTTCCCGTATTGCGCTGCAATATGGGAAAGTCCGAGTACGAGAGAATCCATCAGTACCTTCGATGCCTCCTGAAGAGGCTTTTCAAATCTGCATATGATCAGACCGGATTTTTCATCGCTTTCCACTGTCATTTTCTCCCCTGCAATCTCTTCCAGCGAATTGATTGTATTTATTACAAGGACGGAAATCGATGCACAGACGATATCCTTACCGTATTCGTCAAAACCGGCATGTCCGCAGCAGATAAAGTCCCGGTATTCTCCTGCTCCCGTTTTATGAAATGTTATACTCGTCATTTCACACCTTTAAGCATTCATCAGTGCATATTTTATGCGTTGATCTTGTCGATTTTTACCTGAGTGTATGCTTGTCTGTGACCGTTTTTCTTATGATAGCCGGATTTTCTCTTATACTTGTAAACGATGACTTTACGGCCGCGTCCCTGATCCATAACCGTTCCGGATACAGTCGCGCCTGCAACATCGCCTGCAACCTTCAGCTCTTTATCGCTGACAGCTACCACCTGGTCAAATGTAACAGCAGCTCCTACTTCCGCGTCAAGCTTCTCAACTCTGATCACGTCACCTTCGGAAACCTTATACTGCTTTCCACCTGTTGCAATAATTGCGTACATATGGCACCTCCTATTCATGAACAATCGTTCATTTTACTCGCCAGCTTCGGTGATGCACAGACATTCTTTCGAATGCTTCTGCACATACTTATACCTCGTTGTGCGGCATACTCAAACATTTTATCCTTTCTGTCCGGATTTGTCAATATCTGGGCAGCATTTTTTTGCTTTTACTGGCATTATGACAACATGTTCCCCACCGCAAAAAAATATGCCGCAATCTGCGCTCTGGAGCTGAATTCTTCCGTTTCCAACAGCTCCCGGACCTCTTCTCTTGTGTAAAATCTGGCTTTGATCATCTCGTTTTCGGAAGTATGGTCTTCAAATTCTCCCTCCACTTCTACGAAAGCGATCTGTGTTTTGACATCCGAGAAGGCGACCGCCGCAAAAGACGGTCTTAAAATCTGCAGGATTTTCTTTACATGAAGTCCGGTTTCCTCATATAATTCCCGCTGAATGCATTCCTCGACGGACTCCCCTTCTTCGATCATCCCGGCGCACAGATTGTAAACGTTATGATTGACACCCATCCGAAACTCCTGCAGAAGCAGCATCTTTCCGCCGCAGTATGCCACGATGGAAACGCCGCTCATACGTTTTCCGATCGAAGCCACATCGGGGATCTCATGCCGGCTGACAATTTCATAAACCTTTTCCCGTCCCTTTTTATTCAGATAAGTCAGTTCATAATTTTTCAGATACTTTCCGTCTTTTACCTTTTGTAACCGCAACAGTTCCATACTGCCACCCATGCCTTTCTTATTCTGCCATTTGTTCCGCGAAAGATTTGTGCTGTTTCTTTCTTGTGATTTCCATCAGACCAAGCCCGGTAATGTCCACGACATATGCCGGTACGGTATCCTTTTGCAGCAAAGCCTTCATGTATGCTGTTAATTGTTCGTTATGCTCTTTTTTTTGCATATTGATAAAGTCCACCAGAATGATTCCTGAAAGATTTCTTGCACGCAGGGCCCAGGCGATCGCTTCTGCGGCTTCCAGATTGATCTTTAAATAAGTCGCCTCTTTGTTTTTACCAGCCTCATATTTTCCGGTATTCACATCGATGGCAGTCAGTGCCTCCGTCGGTTCGATGACAAGATAGGCGCCTGACTGTAGCCAGACCCTGCGGGAAAGCAGCTCCTGTATCCTTGTTTCTACGGAATAGAGCTTATGCAGGGGCAGCATTTTATCCTCGTAATATCGAATGGGACAGTTTTTCGTCCGCTCATCGGAAAGCAGCATATCGTAGATTTCTTTCCGGTCCGTAATGATCTCATCATATTCCGACTGATAACAGTTTCTGATAAAGGACAGATATTCCGGCCCGCTCCGGTGAAGACAGCTGAAACATACCCGTTTGTCCCCGATTTCCAGAATATGCTCCATTTTTTCCGCAAGCATCTGCGCTTCCATGAGAACCGGGGAAATATCAGGGAGATTGTCCGCATTGGTACGAATGATCAGCCCAAGATGTCCGGATATTTTTTGCAGAGATTCCTGTTCTTTATAAAGATGTCTGTATTCCGCACTCATCCTGGAAGATAGTCTGAGCATGGAAACCGAAGAAGCGGCGGCATTCCTGTCGACAGCTTTTCTGTTTTCTATTACAACATAGGAGCCGGCCAGGGACAGCTTCGTGGAAATGCCTGCCTGCTTTGTTTTTTGCGGCTCTCTGACGACCTGAACGAGCAGCTCATCTCCTGCTTTCAGCGTCCCGTCCGGTTTCCTGTTCACCAAAACGGCAGCCTTTGTCTCCGCAAGCGGCAGAAAAGCCAGAACGCCTTTTTGAATCTCTACAAAAGCCGCTCCGATATTGCCGGAAATATTTTGCACCTTTCCGACATAAATACTGCCGATCCGGCAGCCTTCGTCTTTTTTAGGTTTCTCTGCCCGAACCGCAATGATCCGATTATGGCAGATCAGGATGGAGAGCAGTTTTCCCTGCAGCTCCAGAATCAGGATTTTTCCTTTTTCCTTTTCCGTCATGGCGCTTCCTCCCGGACGTAACGACAATGGCAGCATAATCAATAAATTTCGGAAAGCGGCACAAATTCCGGCGTTTTACCCTCCGGAGCCGTATTCCCATAAGTTTCGATTCTGGTAATCTGATAAGAACAGGATTCCGGCGTTATGCCGCAGTCCGTCAGGAAAGCGTCCCAGACGAGCGCCGGCTTGATATTCCCGCCGCTGCTCGCATCTACCAGCATGGTAATCGCCGGATACCGTCTGCCGTCCGGGTCAAAAGGAGGGATGGCCTCTTCCGCCTTTAATTCCCAGATGCCCGGCTTCAAATCGAGCTCCCGCTCTCCTTTTTTGGTCTTTTTTATGACAGGAATCCGTTCTTTTTCAAGGAAAGCCCTGAGCGCCATTTTAAGATCTTCAACAGGAAATTCTTTCGGACTGCCGTCTCCGGACAGGCATGTGATCTGATACTTTGCCGCTGCGACGCCTGCCATCGCGTTTTTTGCCGTTTCCGGTAGTTGTTTTACCGATATAATCCGAAGGCCCTCCGCCATCGTCTGATTCAGCGCCGTTTTCATTTCTTCTTCCGTCGTCATGGTATTTACTTCGATATCCAGATATTCCCCCATGCTTTCAAGCCCGACGCCGAGCGGTGCGGCAAAGGACATGACCGGATGGGGACTGAATCCTTCCGAATAACGGATATCGATCTGTGCCCTGCGAAAAGCCTTCTGAAAGAAACGCATCACGTCCAGATGGCCGATAAATTTCATAACGCCGTATTTTGCAAATTTGATTCTGATCTTCATCTCGTAAGCCTACTCCTGTTTCCCTTGATTCTCAAAGCATACACCGCCTCCAAATCGTCTTGCGCCGCAGCCCTGACACTGTTTTCGACAATTGGGAGATACGGTCTGCGACATGGCCTTTTTCCATTCCCGGAGCAGGAATTCCTTCGTGACGCCACAGTCTATAAAATCCCATGGGAAAATTTCATCCTCTTCTCTTGCGCGGATCGTATAGAAATCAGGATCGATACCGCATTCTTCGAAACAGCTCATCCAGATATCGTTATGAAAGCATTCACTCCAGGAATCGAACAGGCAGCCCTTCCGATAAGCTCTCTCGATCACAGCCGCAAGCTTTCTGTCTCCCCTTGCGAAAATGCCCTCCAATACGCTGACATCCGCCTCATGCCAGTTATATTTGATGCTTTTCTGGTTCAGCTGAGCCATAATGCCCTTTTTCGTCTGATAAGCTTTTTCGATAAACTCTTCTTTTGTGCACATCCTTGCCCACTGGAATGGTGTAAACGGCTTGGGAATGAAAAACGAGGTGCTTGTCACTATCTGCACTCTGCCGTTTGTCCGTTTCTCCTTCGGCACGGTATCGAAAAATACCGCCGCGATTTTATTGGACAACTCTCCGATTCCAAGAATATCTTCTTCCGTCTCAGTGGGAAGCCCCAGCATGAAATACAGCTTGACCCTTGTCCAGCCTCCCTCGAAGGCAAGTGCCGCGCCGCCCAGAATATCCTCTTCCGTAAGGCCCTTATTGATAACATCCCGAAGCCGCTGGCTTCCGGCTTCCGGCGCGAAGGTAAGGCTGCTCTTCTTCACATCCTGTACCTTGCCCATCACATCCAGTGAAAAAGCGTCGATGCGCAGGGAAGGCAGCGAAATGTTAATATGCCGTTTCCGGCATTCCTGAATCAGAAAGTCCAGAAGCTCGTTCAATGCGGAATAATCGCTGGAGCTTAAAGAGCTTAAGGAAATTTCGTCGTAGCCCGTATTTTGCAGCATTTGAAGTGCATACTGCTTTAAAACCTCCACATTCCGCTCTCTGACCGGCCGATACAGCTGACCGGCCTGGCAGAAACGGCAGCCCCGGATACAGCCTCGCTGGATTTCCAGAACGACTCTGTCCTGCGTGATCTGAATAAAGGGAACAACTGGTTTTACCGGGTAATAAGTGTCCGAAACATCCATGACGATCTCTTTCAGAATCGTATCGGGTGCGCCTTCATATAATTTTTTCCGGCCGCGGATTGTGCCGTCCTGCTGATATTCTTCTTCATAAAACGCCGGCGCATATATGCCCGGAAGCACACAGGCCGCCTTCAGAAAATCCTGACGGCTTCCGCCGGCTTTTTTATTTACCAGATAAAGATCGAGCAGACTGCGGTACTGCGTCTCGCCTTCTCCGATATAGAACAGATCAAAAAATTCGGCGATCGGTTCCGGATTATAACTGCAGGGACCGCCGCCGATCACGATCGGGTCCGTTTCGCTCCGCTCCCCTGCATGAAGCGGAATCTGTGCCAGATCCAGAATCTGCAGAATATTGGTATAGCACATCTCATACTGAAGCGTAATGCCGAGAAAATCCATATTTTTTACGGGTTCCTGGGATTCCAGAGCAAAAAGCGGAATATGCCGTTCTCTCATGATCAGATCCAGATCCGTCCATGGCGAATAGACCCGCTCACACCATACATCTTCCCAGGAATTGAACATATCATACAGAACCTGAATGCCAAGATGGGACATGCCGATTTCATAGATATCCGGAAAACACATACAGAAGCGGACATCAATGCTGTCCTTGTCTTTCATGACCGAATTGATTTCGTTTCCGATATAACGGGCGGGCTTTTCCACCTGCATCAAAATTTTATCCGATAAAGCCAGTTTTCTTACCATTTGGGATATATCCTTTTCTCTTAAATTGTATCTTTACATATCAATATCAGGGTTCAACAATTCGGACAGCTGGGGAAGCTCCTCCGCATTTTCTCCTTGATAGATCTGAAAATAATCTTCGGAGATCATTGCACAGATATCGTTCATGGAATAGCCGAACAACTGATACTGTCCCGCGTCACACAGCAGAAAACCGATAAACAGCAGAATCGCGGCCGCCATGCGGAGCCGGAAGGTATTGGATGCGGGCGGCGGATTTTCCGGCCCGTTGCCGTTTTCCGGCATCTCTTCCGGCCGGAACGGTTCGCTCCGGTTCCAGATCGGCGGCAGATTTTCCACCCCGTACAGAATTTTCTCCCGCTGTCTGATTTTCATGCGGTTATCCATATTTTCCGCCCGTATGTACTGTGCCAGTTTCATTTTCTTTTCGACCGGCACCGTTCCTGCTTTCTGCGGTGATCTTCTTTCCTGTCTTTCAAACATGTGAATACTCTTGCCTTCTTAAAGCTTTTTCCATATCATTTTATGAAAAAAAGAAAGAAAAAAGAACATCCTATCTGTTCGCCAGTTCCGTTGTGATTTCCTCCCAAGTAATGCCTTTTTCGGCCATGAGAACGATCATGTGATAGAGAAAATCAGAAATCTCATACTTGATTTCATTGGCGTTTGGATTTTTGGCCGCGATCACGATCTCGGTCGCTTCCTCTCCAAGCTTCTTTAATATTTTATCGAGCCCCTTGTCAAAAAGGTAATTGGTATAAGATCCCTCCTTCGGATGCAGTTTTCTGTCCTGAATGACAGCAAACACATTTTCGAATACCCGAAGCGGATTGTTTTCTTCATAGTCCTTTTGCATGATCTCATTGAAAAAGCAGGAATGCGATCCCGTATGACAGGCGGCTCCGATCTGGGACACTTTTGCAAGAATCGTATCCATATCGCAGTCGGCCGTCAGGGATTTCACATACTGATAATGACCGCTCGTTTCTCCTTTAACCCACAATTCGTCCCGGCTCCGGCTGTAATAGGTCATTTTGCCGGTCTCCAGCGTTTTATTATAGGACTCTTCGTTCATATAGGCAACCATCAGCACTTCATCGGTCTTATGATCCTGTACGACAACGGGAATATGACCGTCGGAATTCAGTTTGAACTGATCCCAGGTAAACTTCGCATTGTAAGTATTGACGGGAATCCCGTTGGTCTGGCAGAGTGTTTTCACGGCGAGCAGTTCTTTCGCATTTTCATTGATCGCATAGCCGGAGATACCACATATATTTTCTCTGGAAAGCAGCTCCAGAATCTTGTCGAGAGAAACCTCCGGTACGGATACAATCATCGGGATGCGCGAAACGGCAACAGCCTCCTTGATGCAGCGTTCCCTGACAAGAATCAGCTCTTCGACATAAGTCTCAAGCAGTTCCTGATTTTCTGTAATCTCCTTTACATCCGAAATGCAGGCTGCGATTTTATCCTTACCAAATTTCAGGGAAACCTCTTGCGTAATCGCAATATTTTCCTCTCTGGAATAATTCAAAACCGCCTTTTTACAGCCCGCATAAAGCAGCTTCTTAACGTCTTCCATCCGATGCACGTTCCCGGCTCCGATTACGGGAATCTCCGCTTCCGCGCAGATGCTTTTGATCAGATCCAGCGCTTCTTCATGCTCCGCGTCTCCTTCCGACAGATCATATACAATCAGCTCATCCGCATTGTTATCACCGTAAAATTTACCAAGCGCCGCCGGATTCGTATCGAGGATTGTATTATCCGAAAATCCTCTCACAGCATTTCCCTTATGCAGATAAATGCAGGGTATCAACTTTTTGTACATCTCAATTCCTCCCGGTTTCCTGCGCTAACCCCCTTGCCGCAGTCTGACTGCGACTCAAATCACGCTAACTTTCCTTTCGTACTTAAAACATCCTTCACTCTTTCGTCCATACCGACCGCCATGTCGAGCGCTTTTCCAAATGCCTTGAACATCGCCTCTATCATATGATGTGTATTTTCTCCCGAAAGCATTCGGATATGAAGATTCATACCGGCACTGTAGGAAACAGCCTGAAAAAATTCCTTCACAAGCTCCGTATCGAGCGTTCCGACGCGTTCCGATCGAAATTCACAGGAAA
Source organism: uncultured Lachnospiraceae bacterium (assembly GCA_937910785.1). Classification (GTDB taxonomy): domain Bacteria; phylum Bacillota; class Clostridia; order Lachnospirales; family Lachnospiraceae; genus UBA3282. The sequence continues at coordinate 8,561 of CALDLG010000069.1, forward strand.
AATCCAAATACGGCCTGCCGCATAAATCGACGGCACAGAGACAGAGTGCATCATCCATCGGCAGAATAAAAAAACCATAGCGCCGGATTCCTTTTTTCTCTCCGACAGCTTCTTTCACCGCCTGTCCGAGCACAATGCCCGTATCCTCCAAGGTATGATGTGCATCCACATGAAGATCTCCGCTGACTGAAGCAGTCAAATCAAAAAAACCATGTTTTGCAAAGCCTTCCAGCATATGGTCAAAAAAGCCGATGCCAGTTTTCACCGCACTTTTTCCTTCTCCGTCCAGAGTCAGGGAAAGTGTAATATCCGTTTCCTTCGTTGTTCTTTTTACTTCCGCTTTTCTGATCATACCGATATCCTTTCTTTCATGAAAGCATTTCTCCTCTTTTTCATCCGACATTTTCTGGATACCGTCAGGACTCAAAACGCACTTTAATGGAATTGGCGTGCGCCGTCAGCCCTTCTTTTTCGGCAAACAGTTCGATATCCCTGTGCGCCTTTTCCAGAGCTTCTCTGGAATAAGCAATAATACTCGATTTTTTCATAAAATCATCCACGCTCAGCGGTGAGAAAAATTTTGCCGTTCCGTTGGTTGGCAGAATATGATTCGGTCCCGCATAATAATCTCCAAGGGGCTCTGAGGAATATTCTCCGAGGAAAATAGCGCCCGCATTCTCGATTTTGGTCATCATATAATAAGGGTCTTTCGTCAGGATTTCCAGATGCTCCGAGGCAATGGCATTGGCAGCTGCAGCGGCGTCCTCCAGGGAATCTGCAAGCAGAATATAGCCGTATTGTTCGAGCGACGCTTTGATAATCTTTGACCGTGACAGCTCCTTCAGGAAAACGTCTATCTGCCCGGAAACCTGCTCCGCCAGCCGTTCGCTTGTGGTGATCAGGATCGCGCTTGCCAGCTCGTCATGCTCCGCCTGGGAAAGCAGATCGGCCGCCACATATCTCGGATTGGCGGTTTCATCCGCAATAATCAGGATTTCGCTCGGACCCGCAATGGAATCGATGCTGACATATCCGAAGCAGGCCTTTTTCGCCAGCGCGACGAAAATGTTGCCGGGACCGGTGATCTTGTCAACCTTCGGAATGCTTTCCGTTCCGAAGGCCATCGCGGCAATGGCCTGTGCGCCTCCAACCTTATAAATCTCATGAACACCTGCGATCTTTGCGGCAACAAGCGTTCCGGGATTCACCTTTCCATCTGCGCCCGCAGGCGTCGTCATAATGATCCTTCTGACGCCCGCCACTCTGGCAGGAATGACATTCATTAATAGACTGCTCGGATAAGCGGCTTTCCCACCCGGCACATAGACACCGGAAATGCTTACCGGCAGAATCCGCTGTCCCAAAATGGTGCCGTCGGATTTCGTATCGATCCAGCTGTTGCGCAGCTGTTTTTGATGAAAAGCCTCAATATTTGCGGCGCTGCGTTTCATCACCTCGATAAATTCCGGCTCCGCCTCCGCAAAAGCTTCCTCCATCTCCTGCTCCGTCACCCGGATATTGTCCGCGTTCATCTCCCATTTATCGAACTTCTTCGTATAAGAGAAGATGGCGGCATCCCCTTCTTCCCGAACCTTATCTATGATCTCCGCCACAACAAATTCGTATTTCGCATAGTTGTTCGGACTTCTCTTCAAAAGACTGTTCAACAGATCTTTCTGCGTTTCCTTTGTCAATCGTATCGTTCTCAATTTTTCTGCCCTTCTCTTCCTTCACCATCATGTTTCGGCACTGTGGGGCCTTGGCCTTTCAGTGCGTTTTATTGTCATTAACGATCATCTGTTTATTCAACACTGTAGTTCAACTTTACCGTAATTGACGCCGTCTTCTGTCTGGAACTTGTATTAAAGGTGCCTCCATAACTGTAATCGGAATTGGAATTCTGTGCCGTAATCTGGAAAACACCGAGATTGGCCGTCAACAGTTTATCGACCTGCGCGCCGGTTCCCTCCGCCATAATATCGATTCTTGCTTTGGCATTGGCCGTAGCCTCTTCGATCAGCTGCAGCTTCAGTTCATCCAGCTTTGTATAGTAATATTCCGGACTTTCCGAATTGAACTCCACATCGGCTTCAATCAGCCGGGTAATGTCTCTGGAAATACCATCGACTTTATCGATATCGCCGGATGTCACGCTGATCTCCTGATACAGATCGTAGCCGTCCTCATAGCGGCCGATTTCGTAACCCTCCTCATTATATTCATAACGATATCGTTTGGAAATGCTGATGGAGCCGAACACCATTTCCTCTTCTGTCACACCGCTGTCGATCAGATACTGCCTGATCACACCCGCATCCTTTTTCAGACGCTTGTAGGCCGCCTGCATCGTATTCCCATAGGCGGAAAAATTTCCCCGCCAGACGATCAGGTCCGCTTCAAAATCGCAGCTCGCCGACCCCGTCGCTGTCAGCCCTCCGCTTCCGGACGTCTGCTTATAGGTTACCATTCTTCCTGACAGAATGCTTACGCAGACAATGGCACAGATTCCCGCAATTAACGCAATGATAATTCCCTTATATTCCTTCATGAGATTTTCTCCCCTTTCCTGACTCACGCTATCGGACTACAATTGTTTTTTCAAGTCCGAAATCAATTTCTTGATCCGTTCCGGTTCCATCTGCATGCTCACCTGATTGACAATCATGCGGGCGGATAGGGGACAGATCTCCTCCAGTACGTCCAGCCCGTTTTCCTTTAAAGTGGAGCCGGTTTCAACAATGTCAACAATCACATCGGACAGCTGAACAATCGGCCCAAGTTCCACCGAACCATTCAGTTTGATGATGTCCACCGTCTGATGTTTTTTGTTATAAAAATAATCCTTGGCGATATTGGGATATTTGCTCGCAACCCGGATCATTTCATGATGTTTTAAAAGTTCTCCCGAGCTTTCCGGGCCACAGACACACATCCGGCACTTTCCGTAGCCGAGATCCAGCACTTCGTAAACATGCCGGTTTTCTTCCAGAATGGTGTCCCTGCCGACAACGCCGATATCGGCCGCGCCGTACTCCACATAAGTCGGCACATCCGGACCCTTGGCAAGAAAAAATTTCAGTTTTCGCTCTTCGTTTACAAAAATCAGCTTCCGGGAGCTCTTATCCTTCATCTCCTCACAGGTGATGCCGATCTGTTCTAAAAGCTCCATTGTTTTATTCGCAAGTCTGCCCTTTGCAAGCGCAAAGGTCAGATATCTTTCCTCACTCATCTTTGCATGCCACATCCCTTCCTTCGTTTCTTTCATGTTCCTGCCTTTTTGATTCTTTCGTTACTCAGGAAGCAGTTCGACGGCCTTCCCTTCCGCGCGCAGCATGCGCGCTTCTTTCAGCCGCTCCCTGAAATTCTTATCATTATAAAAAAGCCTTGTACGTCCGGCCGAATGGGCAGACAGAACATTCT
>CALDLG010000070.1 GCA_937910785.1 uncultured Lachnospiraceae bacterium
GCTTATATGTCGGGTATCGTGGATAAATACGATTCCGCTTTAAGCAGCACGGCCGGAAGAACCGTTACCCTGAGTTTCTTCGATCAGCAGGGGTATTCTTATGTTGCAAAATTCAGTATCCACAGCCTTGGCAGCGCGGGACAGTATTACGTGCAGCTGGATGATATTCTGAACGAAAAGGGAGATTCCATCGCGAAGGAATACGGCGTGAACAACATTAATGAGATCGCAACCTTTGGCGCACAGGAGACGATTGAAGAGACGACGCTGTATCAGCTGCTCGATACGGCGACATATGATCCCGCTACCGGGGAATATTCCATGAAATATGTTCCGGGAAACATTCTGGACGGTTATATGACAAACCAGCTGATCAATGCGGCTTCCAAGACGGAGATCGTCGATCCTGGAACCGTGGCGGTAGGGGATGAGGTAACCGTTACGGGAACCGTAAAATTAACCAAGAAAGAGCTGCAGGCGGAGAATTTCAACCTGATCTATGCGGTTGATCCGGATTCTCCGACCGGAGAATACTGTTATTTCGGAACAATAGAGGATGCTAATGGAAATAAAACAACAACGAAGCTGGATCCGGCTGATTTGAAGAACTGGACGGCAGTGCTGGAAAGATCTTTCGAGGGCGTTAACATAACAAATATCAAGGTGAATACCGACGGTACGGTCGAGATGGATTTCGAACAGAAATTCAAGGCCACCAAGGCAGGAACCTATGATGCGGCGGAGGGATACTTCGTCGGTGAGAAGATCGATCAGCTCGAAGCATATGGTCTGACCAATGAGAACGAGAATACACAGTATACTGTGGAAACGGTAGCGCCGGACGGTCAGGCGCAGATCACCAAGAAGTTTACCTATACCGGAAATCGTCTTGTATATGAGACGGAGAAAGGTCTTTTCTCCTACATCGGCGCTCCGGAGAGGGATTCCGCGGTACTTGGCTTTAACGGAAGCGTAACCAACAGACAGGGTGAGGTTATTGATTTGTCGCGCTTTACGAACATTGACATTGATTTCTCCTTATCCAAGAATTACAATAACGGAGGCTCCTCAACCGCAACTATGCTGTCCGGAGATAAAGAGGGCAATAACTTCGGTACCGGTCGGAAAGAAGGGAAGATGTCGGGTATTGAGGTAGCGCAGGACGGTAAGATTACGGCTTATTATGATAACAGCTGTTCCAGACTGTTAGGACAGATTGCGGTGGCGAATTTCGCGAACCCGTCCGGTCTTTCCAAGCAGGGCGATAACCTGTATTCGGCAACGTCAAACTCCGGTGAGTTCGACGGCATCGGTAAGGATATTACGGCGGATGACGGATACATGACAAGCGGCGTTCTGGAAATGAGTAATGTCGATCTTTCACAGGAGTTTACGGAGATGATTACGACACAGCGTGGATTCTTCAGACAGCTTGTTAGAGGAACTTGTTAACCTGAAACGATAGTTACCTGAAAATAATTCTGAAAGAAAGAGGAACTTTTGGGTTCCTCTTTCACCTGTTATGTGTTAGAATAGGTAGAAGGGTGTGGTATAAATGGTTGAAGTGACGAAAATCAATGGCGTCAAAGTTTTAATTAATCCTGATTTACTGGAGCTTGTTGAGGAGACTCCCGACACTGTTCTTTCTTTTACAACAGGGCGTAAAATTATTGTAAAAGAAAGTAGACAAGAAGTTAAAAATTTAGTAAAATCGTATAGAAAGGATATTTTTGCAGATTAATGTAAATTTGTGTAAACAGGTGATACCGATATGGATTTAGCGTCAATTTTGGGTTTGGTAATTTGTTTTGTATTGGTTGTATTCGGAATTGTATTTGATAAGACTGCCGGAGTTAACTTTGGAGCGATTATTAACTTTTTGGATGTGCCGTCGGCACTGATTACGTTTGGCGGTTCTTTCTGCTGTATTCTTGCGAGTAACACGCTGAGCAGTTATGCGGCGGGTTTAAAAAGTATTGCATTGATTTTCAAGTCTTCCGCAATGGATGTACCGGAGATCATCCGCAAGATCATTGATCTGTCCAATGTGGCCCGTAAAGAAGGTCTGCTTTCTCTGGAAGAAGCGGCGAGCGATATTGATGATCCTTTCTTAAAGAAAGGGATTCTTCTGGTTGTCGATGGTACGGACCCGGAGCTTGTGCGTGCGATCATGGAGACGGAGCTTGTCAGCGTGGAAGGAAGGCATAAGGAGAAAATTGGATTCTGGGAGGATCTGGGAGCCATGGGTCCTGCATGGGGTATGATCGGTACCCTGATCGGTCTGATCAACATGCTTCAGGCGATGGATGATCCGTCTGCGATCGGTCCGGCTATGGCGGTCGCCCTCATCACAACATTGTACGGTTCCATTCTGGCTAACTGGATCTGCGCGCCGGTAGCGAGCAAGCTCAAGAGCAAGAATGCGGACGAGATGATGGTAAAGGAAATTGAAATAGAAGGTCTTCTGTCGATTCAGGCAGGAGAGAATCCGCGTGTTATAGAAGAAAAACTGAAATCCTTCCTTGCGCCGAAGGACAGAGGCAATAGTGAAGAAGAAGGCGGAGGTGAAATGGATGGCTAAGAGGAAGCCTGATGAAGTAAAACCAGGTGCACCCGCGTGGCAGTCTACATTTGCCGATTTGATGAATCTGCTGCTTTGCTTCTTCGTTTTGCTGTTTTCCATGTCAACCGTTGATGCGCAGAAATTCGAAATGATTGCGGCATCCTTTAATCAGACTTTCAGTATTTTCACGGCCGGCGCGACGGCGATCGGAGACGGGGTCCTGATCAGCAACGGTGTGAGCCAGCTGAATGAGCTGGACCAGTACATCAACAGCACCGGTAAAATGGATAACGGTGAGGTTGTTTCGGAGGATGTGGCGGAAGCGGTCGCGGAAGCAATGGAAGCGATCGAACAGGCTCAGATGGAGGAATCCGAGCAGATGGCCGAGATGGTTCAGGAGGCCGTGGAAGAGAGAAATCTGGATAAGGAAATAGATGTCGAGTTTACGGCACAGTATGTACAGCTTACCCTGAAGGGCTCCCTGCTTTTCGATTCGGGAAGCACGGAATTAAAAGAAGGGGCGAAGGAAGTCCTGAATCAGGTGGGCGTCATTCTGGAACGATACGCCGGAAGCACGATTGAAATTGAAGGGCATACGGATAATGTGCCGATGTCCGGCGCAAAATATTCCAATAATGATGAATTGAGTTCCGGCCGAGCATTATCGGTATTCAACTATTTGATAGAGACTACAAATCTTGATCCGGCAACGATAAAACATTCCGGACGCGGAGAATATGTTCCGGTAGCGGATAATTCGACCGCCGAGGGAAGAACGATGAACAGACGGGTTGAGATTCGAATATATAATTCGCTGAGTTCCTACTGATTGTGGTTTGACAGACGGGAATAAGGTGAATATTAATAAAGGGGAGGAACATCCGTAATGAAAAAGAATTTAATTTCTGTTATTATACTGGCATTATTGGTCGTAAATATCGTCCTGACGGCTATCATGATGTTCAGTGTAACAAGTGCGTCCAGAAAAACGGCGGCATTGGTCGACAATATAGCGACCGCGCTGAATCTGGAGCTGACCGCTCAGACCGGGGAGACGGAGACCATTGTACCGATGGAGGATATTGCAGTATATGCGATTCCGGAATCTATGACAATTTCTCTGAAAAAGGGTGAGGACGGAGCGGATCATTATTGTCTCGTTTCCGTAAGCTTTTCCATCAATACGAAATCGGATGGCTATAAAAAGTACGGTTCCGATCTGACACCGCAGCAGTCGCTGATCATGGATAAGGTCAATGAGGTTTTCGGCCGGTATACGATGGAAGAGGCGAGAGAGAACGAGGAGCAGATCAAGAAGGAAATCATCGAAGGCGTACAGCAGATGTTTGATTCCGATTTCATATTCAATGTCTCATTCAGCAGTATTATGTACTCATAGCCCTGTACGTATATATTGAATAAAATATATTATCAAGGGGAGGTGAGTTTTCGTGGGCGAGGTACTGTCTCAAAGTGAGATTGATAATTTGCTCGCTGCGCTCAGCAGCGGTGAAGTAGATGCGGATCAAATGCAGGATTCGAAGGATAAGCAGGTCAAGAACTACGATTTTAAACGACCTACGAAATTCTCTAAAGAGCATCTCCGCACGTTGGAAATTATTTTTGAACATTACGGAAGACTGCTGTCAACCAGTCTGCCGGTTTACCTTAGAAAGAATATACAGGTAGTCGTGACGAGTTCGGAGACGGTCATTTTTTCGGAATTCAGCAATGCGCTTTCTAATCCGCTGATTTTGGGAATTGTTGATTTCCAACCGTTAGGAGGAACGATTCTGGTAGAGCTGGCATCGAATCTTGGTTTTGCAATGATAGACAGGATGTTGGGCGGACATGGAGATCCGCTTGAGAAAAACAGGGAATTTTCCGAGATCGAGATGACGATTATCGAGAAAATGATGGTAATCTGCATGCAGCTTATGAGGGAACCCTGGAAAAATGTAGTGGATATCAATCCTGTTCTGGAACGGATCGAGACGAACTCTCAGTTCGCGCAGATCATAGCGCCGAACGATATGATAGCGATCGTTACGCTGAGTATCAAAATAGGTGATGTAGAAGGATTGATGAATGTCTGCCTGCCGTTTTTTACGCTGGAAAGCGTTATGGATAAACTGAATACCAAGTTCTGGTATGCCAATATGCAGGAGCAGGATGAAGAAGAATATGACGAATATATCGAAGCATTATTACGAAGGGTGGATGTTCCGGTCAAAGCCGTTCTGGGAAGAAGCAGAATCAGCGTAACGGATTTCGTCAATTTACAGCGCGGCGATATCATAAGACTGGATACAAATGTGGATAATGATTTGAATGTATATGTCGGAAATATAAAGAAATTTACCGCCTTACCGGGTTCTAATAAAGATAAATATGCTGTCAGGGTAACGTCGGTATTTAGAGAGGGGGAGGAATAGAAGCATGGACGGAGGAATGTTATCACAGGATGAAATAAATGCCCTGTTAAACGGCGGCGGTGCGTCTGATAGCGGTGATGATGCTGCAGGAAGTAACGTTGAAATAGATGAGTCACTGATTTCCGAAATCGAAAGAGATGCGATCGGAGAGGTTGCCAATATCAGTATGGGCTCTTCCGCCACAACATTATTTTCTCTTGTTAATCAGAAGGTAAATATTACGACACCTGTCGTAAGTCTGGCAAGATGGGAAAACGTATTGACAGAGTATGAAAGGCCATGCGTATTTATTCAGATCAAGTATACGGTTGGTCTGGATGGTTCCAATATTCTGATTTTAAAGGAGCATGATGTTAAGGTAATCACTGACCTGATGATGGGCGGTGATGGCAGTAATACAGAGGGAGAGCTGGGAGAGCTTCATTTAAGCGCCATATCCGAAGCGATGAACCAGATGATGGGTTCTGCCGCTACTTCTCTTTCTACGATGCTTGGCAAGATGATCGATATCAGTCCCCCGGAAGCGAGTCTGGTGGATCTGACGGAATTCAAGGAAGGCGGCGATATTGCAGAATTTCTGGCAGGAACCTTTGTAAAAATTGCGTTCCGCATGCAGATTTCGGAGCTTGTGGATTCCACGATCATGCAGTTATATCCGATTGAATTCGCGAAAGAGCTTTGCAGTACATTCCTTGGCTCTCAGCTCGGCGATTCAGCCCCGGCACCCGCAGCATCGGCTCCGGCGCCTGCACCGGCTCCGGAAGCACCACAGGCAGGAATGCCGCAGATGGATATGAGTCAGATGCAGATGGGAATGCCGCAGATGGATATGAGCCAGATGCAGATGGGAATGGGAATGCCGCAGATGCAGATGGGAATGGGAATGCCTCAAATGCAGATGGGAATGGGAATGCCCCAGATGCAGATGATGCCTCAGATGCAGATGCAGCCTAATATGAGCATCCAGCCGGCACAATTCCAGAACTTCGCGGGAGAATTCAATCCGATGCAGCCACAGGAGAACATCGATCTGATCAAGGATGTTCCGTTGGAGGTTACGGTAGAGCTGGGAAGAACATCCAAGTCCATATCGGATATTCTGGATTTTGCACCCGGAACGATTATTGAGCTCGATAAAATTGCCGGTGAGCCGATTGATGTGCTGGTCAATGGCAAATTCGTGGCAAAGGGTGAGGTTGTTGTAATCGAAGAAAGCTTTGGTGTTAGAGTAACCGAAATCATTAAATAGTAATACTGGATAATGATACTGGAAAGTGGTACTATTAAACTGGGATATAAAATATATAATAGGAGAAAAAGAGAATGGCAAAGAATATTTTAGTATGTGATGATGCAGCATTCATGCGTATGATGATCAAGGATATCCTGACAAAGAACGGATACAATGTGGCAGGAGAAGCTGAGAATGGTGCCAAGGCAGTCGAAAAGTATAACGAACTGAAACCCGATCTTGTACTGATGGACATCACAATGCCTGAAATGGATGGTATCCAGGCCCTGAAGAAGATTAAAGAGGGTGATCCGGGAGCAATGGTCATCATGTGTTCTGCGATGGGACAGCAGGCGATGGTTATCGAGTCTATTCAGTCAGGTGCCAAAGACTTCATTGTTAAGCCGTTCCAGGCTGATCGTGTATTGGAAGCAGTGAAGAAAGTAGTGGGTTAAATGGTTTTAACCGTTTCGAACAGTGCGAATTCTTATCTGCAGTTTATGACTGTGCTTATTTTGTTCGTTTTTGTGCTGGCGGTCACCTATTGGACAACGAAGTGGATAGCGGGATATCAGAAAGGAAAGAGAAAAAATTCCAATCTGGAGGTGATCGAATCTTATCAGCTGACGGGCAGTAAGTATATTCAGATTATTCGTGTTGGGCAGAAATATTTGGCAGTTGCAATCGGAAAAGATTCTGTTACAATGTTGACAGAGGTTCCGGAAGACCAGTTGATCTTAACAGGCGATATGGAAAACGGACAGCTGGGGTTTAAAGAGTTGTTTGAAAAAATACAAAAGAAGACAATTCTGGAAAAAGAAGATGACCGAAATAAAAGTGAGTAGGCGATAAGGATGAAGAAATATTTTTCCGGATACAAAGTGAAAAAGATATTATGCCTGCTGTTTTTTGCAGGCATATTGTTTCTCACTGTGTTTATCCACGAGAAAGATATTGTATATGCAGAAAGCGGCCTTTCTCATGTTGAATCCAATATGACGCATGGAGCGGGAACAACGGAGGAGAGAACCAACAAAGAAGGACCGGGAACCGCAGAATCGGCCGAAGATCTGCAGGAATTGAATATTGCGAATACGGTGACGGTTACATATAACGATGGGAACGGTACGTTGAATGGTGCATTGCGGATTCTGCTTACTCTTACTTTAATTGCTATTGCACCGTCATTGATTATTATGTTAACCTCGTTTACCAGGATTATCATTGTCCTGCATTTTACGAGGGCAGCGCTGAATACACAATCGGCTCCGCCGAACAATGTGATTATCGGCCTGGCGCTGTTTTTGACTTTTTTTATTATGCAGCCGACGATTTCCAGTATTTATACGGAAGCGATTGTGCCCTTTGAGGCGGGAGAGCTGGATCAGGAGGAAGCTCTGAAAGCGGCGGCGGTTCCGATCAGACAATTCATGTATCCTCACACGCAGGAACGCGATGTGAGACTTTTTCTGGATGTCAGCCGCACGGAGTGGGATGGAACGAATCTGGATGATATCCCGTTCAGCGTGCTCGTACCGAGTTTTATTATCAGCGAACTGCGGACAGCCTTCATGATTGGATTTCTGCTTTATATTCCGTTTATCGTAATTGATATGGTAGTTGCTTCCACGCTGATGAGTATGGGTATGATGATGCTGCCGCCAACGACAATTTCCATGCCCTTTAAGATTCTGCTGTTTGTGCTTGCGGATGGCTGGTACTGGGTAATCGGAAGCCTTGTCAGAACATTTTACTAGCGGTGACAGAAGGGAGTGGGGAGTATGACCATAGATGACGTGACCGCGATCGCGAGTGAAGCCCTGTTTTTAATTATCAAGTGTTCAGCGCCGGTGCTTCTTGTTTCCCTGTGTGTTGGTCTGATCATCAGTATTTTTCAGACGGTAACCTCTATTCAGGAACAGACGCTGACGTTTGTACCGAAGGTTCTGGCGATATTTATATCTCTGATGGTGTTAGGCCACTGGATGATCAACAATATGGTATCCTTTATGCAGGAGCTTTGGTTAGATTTCAGTTTATATATCAGATAGCAGAAGGGAAAGGAAAATCAAATGATAGATATTTCTTTTACCTATGCGGATTTGGAGTTTTTTCTGCTGATTCTGGTGCGGGTAACATGCTTTGTTCATGTAGCGCCGTTTTTCGGAATGAATAATACGCCCCGCAGAGTGAAAATAGGACTCAGCGTTTTTATCGCGTATCTGTTATTTTTCAATCTGGAGCATAATGCGGTTATTTATCACACGGTGCTGGAATATGCGGTTATCGTGATGAAAGAGGCGGTAACGGGCTTTCTGATCGGATGGGGCGCGCAGCTTTGCATGGCAGTTACGTCTTTCGCGGGAAGAATTGCAGATATGGAGGTCGGTCTGTCCATGGTCTCCCTGATGGACCCGATGACGAAAGAGAGCGCCACCTTCAGCGGCGTGTTTTATCAATATCTGTTTTCTTTGATTTTGATTATTTCGGGTATGTATCGGTATCTGCTGGAAGCGCTGATCGATACCTTTACGCTGATACCGGTGAACGGGGCCGTTTTTCAGATGGAATCTCTGCTCGATGCCATGATACGCTTTATGAGCGATTATATCGTGATCGGGTTTCGGATCTGTCTGCCGGTTTTCTGCGTGATACTGCTGTTAAATTGTGTGCTCGGCATTCTTGCTAAAATTTCGCCGCAGATGAATATGTTTGCCGTCGGCATACAGATGAAGGTGCTTGTAGGCCTGTCTGTTATGTTCGTAACGGTGCGGATGCTGCCGGGCGCGGCGGATTTTATTTTTCGGGAGATGAAGGCGCTGATTGCGGTTTTCGTCGAAGGAATGACTGGCTAGAAGAAGGATGTGATTGCCGGAATGGTCATAGAATATAACCTTCAGTTCTTCGCCAAGGATGGTCCGGGCGGAGAAAAAACGGAAGAGCCTACCTCCAAGAAGTTAAGTGATGCCAGAAGTGAAGGTCAGGTGGCAAGAAGCCGGGAAGTAACGAATGCGGCAATGCTGCTGGCGCTTTTTCTGTTAATGAAATTCTGGGTCGGCAGTATGGGAGAAGGTTTTATTTCTTTTTTTCAGAATATCTATTCGCAGATCCCGGAATATGTTAAAATGTATGACGGATACATACAGGATATTACATGGCGGGCGATTTTCATCCGGTCTCTTACGAGAATCCTCGCATTGATCGGTCCGATCTTTTTCATTGGATTTCTTCTTGCTTTTGTAACGAATCTGGTGCAGGTGAAGTGGAAGCCGACAACGAAGCCGATGAAACCGAAGTTCAGTAAAATGAATCCGGTCAGCGGCATCAAGCGGCTCTTTTCCATAAATTCGCTCGTAGAGCTGGTCAAGTCGATTGCCAAAATTGCGGTGGTCGTCTATGCGGTATATTCTTATCTGATTAAGAATGCGCCGAGTATTTTTCTGCTGTATGGGTTATCGTTAAATCAGGCGCTGGCCCAGATCGGTGATCTGGTCATCGATATGGGGCTGCGGATTTCTTATTTTTATATCCTGATTGCCGCGGCGGACTTCATTTATCAGAAGATCAAGTTTAAGAAAGACATGAAGATGACCAAGCAGGAAGTAAAGGATGAATATAAGAATCAGGAAGGTGATCCTCAGATCAAGGGCAAGCAGCGGCAGCGTATGATGGAGGCTTCCAGAAGGCGTATGATGCAGAAGCTTCCCGAAGCGGATGTCGTCATTACGAACCCGACTCATTACGCGGTTGCGATCAAATACGATCCTGAAGTTTACGATGCGCCTTATGTCGTGGCGAAGGGGTCGGATTATCTGGCACAGAAGATCAAGGATACCGCCAAAGAGCATCATATAGAAATTGTAGAGAATAAACCGCTGGCCCGGATGCTGTATGCCAATGTGGAGGTTGGCGGCATCGTACCGCCGGAACTGTATCAGGCGGTGGCCGAGGTGCTGGCTTTTGTATATCATTTGCAGGGCAAAGTCTAGAAAAAACAGGTATTTTTTATAGACGGTTTTATTCGTCCTGCGAATATTGTGCCCGCGGCCCAAAGTTTACGGGCTGATAGAAGGCCAGGGGATATGTATCAATATAACAGGGAATACAGGAGTATATAGAATATAAGGGAAAGGAGAAGAGGATATGGGGAATTTGAAAAAGGCGGATATAGGCGTTGCGCTTTATCTGCTTTCGGCGTTCGTTATGCTGATCGTACCGATTCCGTCATGGCTTTTGGATATACTGCTTGCCTGCAATATTGCGGTTGCGTTTACGGTAATGTTCGGCTGTATGTTTGCCAATGATGTACTGAAAATGTCATATTTTCCGACGATTCTGCTCTTTACGACGGTATTCAGAATTGCATTGAACGTATCCTCTACCAAACTGATCCTGACGTCCGGCGATCCGGGTAACGTTGTAACGACGTTCGGACAGTATGTCGGCGGCGGCGATCTTGTAATTGGTGTAATTGTTTTCATTATTCTGATCATTGTACAGTTTATGATCATCAATAAAGGTACCGAGCGTGTGGCTGAGGTAACGGCGAGATTTACGCTGGATGCGATGCCCGGAAAGCAGATGGCGATCGATGCGGACCTGAATACCGGAGCGATTACGGATGCGGAAGCGAAGGCAAGACGTGATAAGATTCAGGAAGAGTCCAGCTTTTTCGGTTCCATGGACGGTGCCGTAAAGTATGTAAAGGGAGATGCAACGGCAGGCCTTTTTATTACGGCGATTAACATCATCGGCGGAATTGCGATGGGTATGTGGCGGCAGAACATGGAGTTCATGGACGCGATTGACCGCTATACGATCCTGACCATCGGTGACGGTCTGGTGAGCCAGATCCCTTCACTGTTGATTTCACTTTCCACCGGTATTCTTGTTACGAAGGGATCTAAGGATGCGGATTTCGGAACGGTGCTGGTGGGACAGCTGTTTGGCGTTCCGAAGGTGCTCTATCTGGTGGGCGCCGTTATGGCCTTTCTGGGTATCGTCACACCGTTGAATACGATCGTATTCGTGACGCTTGGACTGACTTTTATCATCGTGGCGAGAGTTATTGCGGGAACGCTGGAAACCGCGGAGATCGAAAGGGAAGTGGATACGGAAGAGGCTGCGGCGGAAGAAATCAGGCAGCCGGAGAATGTTACGTCTCTTCTGCAGGTGGACCCGATCGAGCTGGAGTTCGGCTATGGCATTATTCCGCTTGCGGATGTCAATCAGGGCGGTGACCTGCTGGATCGTGTCGTTATGATCAGAAGGCAGATTGCGCTGGAGCTTGGTACGGTTGTGCCGATTATTCGTCTGCGCGACAATATTCAGCTGAATCCGAATCAGTATATTATTAAGATAAAAGGGGTACAGGTCAGCGAGGGAGAAATCCTGTTTGATCATTATATGGCGATGAATCCGGGGTATGTGGAGGAAGAAATTACAGGAATTCCCACCTTCGAACCCTCGTTCCATCTGCCGGCGATCTGGATTACGGAAGGTCAGAGGGAGCGGGCGGAAAGCATGGGTTATACGGTTGTGGACCCGCCTTCCATCATTGCGACGCATCTGACGGAGATCATCAGGCAGTACATAGCGGAACTTCTTACGAGACAGGATGTGCAGAACCTTGTTAACAACCTGAAAGAATCCAATCCGTCTCTGGTGGAAGAGCTCGTGCCGAAGCTGCTTGGACTTGGTGAGATACAGAAGGTATTACAGAACCTGCTTTCGGAGGGAATCTCCATCAGGGACCTGCTGTCAATTTTTGAAACCCTGGCGGATTATGCCTCGACGACAAGAGATACGGATATTCTGACGGAATATGTCAGACAGAGCCTCAAGAGGGCAATTTCCAATAAGTTCTTCCCGTCTAATGAAACAACCAGCGTTGTAACACTTGATCCGAGACTGGAGCAGGAAATTATGGGAAGTGTGAAACAGACCGAGCAGGGCGCTTATTTAACGCTCGATCCGGCCAAGACAAAGGCGATCATGGATTCGGTCGGTACGGAGACGAAGAAGCTGGAAGATCTTGGCAAGATTCCGATTGTGATCACATCACCGATTGTGCGTGCCTACTTTAAGAAATTGACAGAAGATTATTTTAAGGATCTGGTTGTTGTATCTTATAATGAAGTGGAATCCAATATTGAATTACAGTCCGTTGGGATGGTGACAGCATAATGATAATTAAAAAATTTACGGGAAAAACAGAATCGGATGCGGTGGAGAACGCGAAGAAGGAACTGGGCTTAAATGTTGTCGTGATGAACGTGAAAAATGTGAAGCGAAAAGGATTTTTTGATTTTCTCAAGCCACAGATGGTAGAGGTGACGGTTGCGCTGGAGGAGGAGACAAATCCGGGCGCAGATCCGGTTTCGGCCGATGTGAAGGCGGCGGTTTCCGCGATCAATGAGGTCGTTTCCAATATGAACGGCGCGCAGATAAAACCGGCTGAGCCGCAGCGCAGCGCGAGTGTGCCTCCTGCGGGAAATCAGGAAGAGGCTCCGGCGAAGAAAGAAAGCAAAGCGATCGAGGAGAAACTGGACAGTCTGCAGACTCTGCTGGAGCAGCAGCTGCAAAAGCCGGAGGAAGAAAAAAAAGAGAAAAAAGAGGAAGAAAAGACAGAAGAAGCGGTCAGTGAAACGGATATGTTCATGAAGCTTCTGCATACGACGATGCTGGAGAACGAAGTGGATGAGGCTTATGCCGGACAGATCATAGAAGAGATCGAGAAGGTCAATAAGCCGAACTGTCCCTTTGATTATGCGCTTGCCAACACTTACCAGAAAATGATTCTGAAATTCGGAAAGCCGGTCGGCATTACCCCCTCTGAAAAGGGCGTGAAGGTGGTATTTTTCGTAGGGCCCACGGGAGTCGGGAAAACGACTACAATTGCCAAGATCGCTTCCCGTTTTCAGGTGGATGAGAAGAAAAGGGTCGCGCTGCTGACTGCGGATACCTATCGAATCGCCGCGGCGGAACAGCTTCGCACCTATGCCAATATTCTGGAGGTACCTTTCCGGGTCGTATATACGGTCGAGGAGATCGAGCAGGCGCTCGTCGATTTTAAGGATTATGATTATATTCTGGTGGATACGGCAGGACATTCCTACCAGAACGAATCGCAGAAGGAGAATATGACGAAATTTATTCATTCGGTAGACGATAAGGTAGAGAAAGAGGTCTTTCTTGTGCTCAGCGCCACAACGAAATACAAGGATCTGATCAGCATTGCGGATGCCTATAAGACGATGGCGGATTATAAATTGATTTTCACCAAGCTGGATGAAACAACGACGCTGGGAAATCTTCTGAACCTGAAGCTGTATACGGGCGCGTCTCTTTCTTATGTAACACACGGACAGAATGTTCCCGATGATATCGAGAATTTTAATCCACAAAAGACGGTCAAGAGGCTGCTTGGAGGGAAGAACTGATTGAAACCGCAGGCCCGGACTGAGAAAGGAGAATGGTTATACAAATGGATCAGGCTGAACAACTGAGAAATATCATAAAGGCAGGCAGCCGGCCTCAACGACCATTGGCCAGAGTCATCACCGTCACGAGTGGAAAGGGTGGTGTCGGAAAGTCAAATGTTGCAATTAATCTGGCCATCCAGTTTAAGAAGATGGGACAGCGCGTGATTATATTGGACGCGGATTTTGGACTGGCTAATATTGAAGTCATGTTCGGAGCGGTTCCCAAACATAACTTGTGTGATTTAATTTATCAGGGGAAGAACATCAGGGAAATTATTACCTGGGGCCCGATGGATGTGGGATTTATTTCCGGTGGCTCCGGAATTGCGGGAATGTCCAATCTAAGCCGGGATTATCTGACTTATATTATTAAGAATCTGTCGGAATTAGATGAAATGGCAGATATTATTATTGTGGATACCGGCGCCGGAATTTCCGATGCCGTGCTTGAATTTCTTGTGGCAAGCGGTGAGATTCTGCTCGTAACGACGCCGGAGCCGACTTCCATTACGGATTCCTATTCTCTTGTCAAGGCGCTTAACAGACATCCCCGTTTTTCCAAAGAGGATTCTCAGATCAAGGTCATTGCCAATAAGGTGGAGAACGGGCAGGAGGGCAGGGTCTTGTTTGAGAAGCTGGATACGGTGGTTGCCAGATATCTGAAGATTCCGATGACTTATCTGGGCATGATACCGCAGGATGCCCAGTTAGCCAAAGCGGTAATGCAGCAGATGCCGGTATCCATTCAGAATCCGGACAGCAGGTCCGCACAGGCTTATGAGACGCTTGCGGCCAAGCTGATGAACAAGGAGCTGAATAAAACTTTGACCAAACGTGGCATGGCGGCGTTTTTTTCGCATATTATATCAAAAAGATAAGAAGCAGGTTGAAAAAACAGGAAAAGGACAGCGGATATGGGAATTATACTTTCAAAATATATAGCGCCGGGCAGCCGGATTGAATTGCAGAAGACGAAGAGATATCGTTCGGATAACAGTGAGAAGAATAAAGTATACGCGAGTCAGGTAGTTGACATCATTTCCGATGACCGCATCGAGATCTCGATGCCAATGGAGAAAACGAAGTTGATTTTGCTGCCGGTTGACGTGGAATATGATCTGTATTTTTTCACGCCGAACGGACTTTATCAGTGTTATGCGAGAGTTGTGGACAGGTATAAGAATAATAACAGATTCAGCCTGCTTCTTGAGCTGACGAGCAATCTCAGAAAATATCAGAGAAGAGAGTATTACAGGTTCAGCTGTGCTCTGGAAATGAATTCCAGGCCTCTTCAGGAAGAGGAAGTGCAGGCATTTGAAAGTAATTCCGTAATACTGACGCCGGAGCTGCCCCTGCAGCGGAGCGTTATCGTGGATATCAGCGGCGGCGGACTGCGCTTTGTGGCGGAATATGCCTATGAAGTGGAAAGCCTCATCCTATGCAAATATTTTCTCTGGATTGACGGAGAGAATAAGGAATACAATCTCTGCGGCAAGGTGCTGAGCGTGAAGGAAGTGGATAACAGACCGGGATTTTTCGAGCACCGCGTGCAGTATGTCAATATGGATAAAGAAAACAGGGAAGAAATTATCAAGTATATTTTTAATGAGGAACGAAAGATTATCAGAAAACAGAATGAAATTCAATAGAGAGAAGGGTATCGGGAATGAAAAATATATTAGTGGTTGATGACTCTGCACTCATGAGAAGGGTACTCTGTGATATAATAGAAAGCGATGAACGATTCCATGTACAGGATCGGGCGGCGAATGGTCTGGAGGCATTGGATCTGCTCACCAGAAAAAGCTACGATGTGGTGATTCTGGATGTGAATATGCCGCGGATGAACGGGCTTGAGCTGCTGAAGGAACTGCAGAACCGTAAGATTCAGGCAAGGGTTATGATGGTCAGTACGGATACCAGTGAGGGGGCAAAGACGACGCTGGATGCGCTGGAACTCGGCGCACTGGATTTTGTCCATAAACCGGGAACTGCAATGGACTGCCGGACGGCTGATTTCAAAGAGAAACTGCTGTATACGCTGCAGGTTGTTGCGGAGTCAAGACTGCTTACCTACGATAACCCCGCGGCTGCGCCGGTTAAGATCGAGCCGGTCGCTCCGGCAAGACCGGGCAGTCTGGTGCGCAGGAGAGCGGCGGTGTCAACCGGGAACAAGATCGTGGCGATTGCGAGTTCTACGGGAGGACCCAAGGCATTGCAGTCTGTTGTTCCGAAGCTGCCGAAAGCGCTGAAGGCGCCGGTCGTGATCGTACAGCATATGCCGGCAGGTTTTACGGCATCTTTAGCGGAGCGGCTGGATGCGCTGAGTGAGATTCATGTAAAGGAAGCGGCGGAAGGCGATGTACTGGAGCCCGGCGTTGTTTATATTGCAATGGGGGGCAAGCATCTGAATATTCTGTCCTCAGGAGGCAGATGTACGATCCATTATTCGGATGAACCAAACAGAGAAGGTGTGAAGCCCTGCGCCAATTATATGTACGAATCTCTGACAGACTCCAGATTCGATCAGATCCTGTGTGTTGTTCTGACCGGTATGGGGGCCGACGGTACGAAAGGAATCCAGAATCTGAAGGCAGAAAAGAAGCTGCATGTCATTGCGCAGGAAGCAGGCACATGTGCGGTATACGGAATGCCAAGAAGCATTGTGAATGCGGGACTGGCGGATCAGATTGTGCCGTTGGAACAGATTGCGCAGGAGATTATAATGAACGTGGGGGTAAAATGATATGGATGTCAGCCAATACTTGGAAATTTTCCTTGATGAAACAAATGAGCATCTGCAGAACCTGAATACACAGATTCTGACTTTGGAGCAGGAACCCGATAACATGGACACGATTAACGAGATTTTCCGTGCCGCGCATTCCTTAAAGGGTATGGCGGGTACGATGGGGTATAAGAGAATGCAGAACCTCACCCATGACATGGAAAATGTTTTCTCGGAAGTTCGTAACGGGAATATTACGGTCAAGGCAAATATGATAGATATTCTTTTCCAGTGTCTGGATGCTCTTGAAGAATATAACACCAATATTCGCGAGAGCGCAGATGAGGGAACGAATGACAATGAGCCTTTGATCAGGCAGCTGAATATAATCTTAAAGGGAGGCGCGGAAGCAGAACCCGAACCGGAGAAGGCGGCTGAACCCGTTTCGGCGCAATCTGCGGCGGAAGGCCAGAAATGGCAGGAAATGAAGCTGGGTGATTCCGAAAGAACCGTGATTGCGGAAGCGCTGCATCAGGGCAAAAAGGCTTATGGAATGACGGTTAAGGTACAGGAAGCCTGCATTCTGAAAGCGGCAAGGGCTTTTCTTGTTTTTAAGGCTGTGGAAGAGTTTGGCGAAATCATATATTCCAATCCG
>CALDLG010000071.1 GCA_937910785.1 uncultured Lachnospiraceae bacterium
GAAGGAATTGTAATCAATCCCGGCGCCTACACGCATTACAGTTATGCGATCCGGGATGCGCTTGCAAGCATTACGGTTCCGAAAGTGGAAATTCACATTTCAGACATTACGAAACGGGAGGATTTCCGCAAAGTTTCCGTAACCGCCCCTGCCTGTGATAAGCAGATCTACGGGCATGGACTTGATGGTTATCTGATGGCGGTTGATTTTATTCTGGGAAAAGTGCAGGAAGAGTCGTAATGGCGGAAATGGAGCCTTTTTCATAAAAAGTTTTACTCTTTTTTGGGAAAGAGGTTGAAAAATGAAACTTTATAGTATACACTATATTAGAATTATAATGTGAAAATAAAGTGAGAACTCAGGAGGATTATTTTATGATATCTGCAGGTGATTTCAGGAACGGTATTACGATTGAATATGAAGGCAACGTTTATCAGATAGTAGAGTTTCAGCATGTAAAACCGGGTAAGGGTGCGGCTTTTGTCAGAACGAAGCTGAAAAATATTATCAATGGCGGTGTTGTTGAGAAGACTTTCAGACCGACCGAGAAATGCCCACAGGCACGAATTGACAGAAAGGACATGCAGTATTTATATGCGGATGGCGATCTGTTCAACTTTATGGATACGGAGACCTATGATCAGATTGCTTTAAACAGCGAGACCGTAGGAGATACGCTGAAATTCGTGAAGGAGAACGAGATGGTAAAGATCTGTTCCTACAACGGGAATGTATTTGCGATCGAACCGCCGTTATTCGTAGAGCTCGAAATTACAGATACGGAGCCCGGCTTTAAAGGCGATACGGCGACTGGCGCAACCAAGCCCGCAATCGTCGAGACCGGTGCGAAGGTTATGGTACCGTTATTCGTAAATCAGGGTGAAGTGATTAAGATCGATACCAGAACGGGAGAATATCTGTCGAGAGTGTAATGTATTGCATAGATGATTTTCAGTAAGCCTGAAAGACAATGGAAACCATAAGAATCCATTGTCTTTTTATTTGGAAAACATACAGGAATTTTTTATTGTCCGGAGAGAATGGAAAGAGAGGACAATATGAAATTAGAGCAGTTTGGAAATAAGATATGCGATACGTTAAGGGAGGCTATGGGAACCGGGTATGAGATCATGTTCCGGGAGGTCACGAAGAATAACGGAGTCCGTCTGCATGGCATCACCATTACCGGAAAAGAAAGCAATGTGTCGCCTACCGTCTATATCGATGAGCTTTATGAGGAATATGAGGCGGGCCGGGCATTTTGCGATATCGTTTATGATATTTTGTGCGTCTATAAGAAAAATGCCAGAGAGATCCAGATGGATATGGGATTTTTCACGCAGTTCGCGCAGGCAAAAGGCAGAATATTATATAAGCTGATCCACAGGGAAAGCAATGGAGAACTGCTTGCCGAAGTTCCTTATATCAGGTGGAATGACCTGGCGATTGTATTTTATTATGTATTCGAGGACGATCGTTTCGGAAAAGCAACGATTCTGATCAGAAACAGCCATCTTGCCATGTGGAAAATTTCATTATCCGATCTGTATGAAACGGCGGAGACGAATATGCTGCGGATGCGGCCTGAGGAAATGCTGCCCGTCAGACAGCTCATTCAGGAATTTATGGAGCGGAAATCTTATTCTGCGGCCGGAAGGTCCGAAATGGAAATAGAGGAAGGGGTTCGTACTGCGATAGAGCGGAATACGGCGATGTATGTGCTGAGCAACTGCGAGCGGGTTTTTGGCGCGTCCGCACTGCTTTATTCCCGGTCTATGAAACGGCTTGCGGGAGAACTGAATAAAAATCTGATCATTTTGCCAAGCTCTGTTCACGAAGTGATTCTTGTGCCCGACGACGGCATAACGGAGAAGGAATTTTACAGGGAAATGGTCAGAGAAGTAAACGATACACAGGTGGACCCGGAGGAAAGATTATCCTACAGTGTCTACTATTATGACAGGGTTTTGGAGAAAATAACAGTTTTGAGGTAAAAAGCAGTGATATCGGCATGACATATGGCTGGTTATCTGCGATATCAATCTGCCGGAAGGAAGCGGACCGGATGATTATATCAAGAAGCCGTTCTATTTTCCGCGCTGATCTCCAGGGTAAATGTCCTGAGGAAAAAAACGCAGGGAGAGGCGGAGCCGGATAGCATCGTATCCGGCTCCACCATGCTGCTTATTACTTTCCCGGTGCGTGCGGAAAGAAAGCATGATCGAACGGATTTTGAAGCGGCGAATAATGGCCGAAATCCGACTTTTTTTTCAGGAAAAATTTTCTTTGTGTATTCATACTAGACAAGACAGCCTTCTTGTGTTATGATAAACAAGATGATGTAACAAATTTGTAACATATGCACCCGTAGTCTAACGGATAGAACGTAGGCCTCCGACGCCTTTGATGCAGGTTCGATTCCTGTCGGGTGCATTTGCATCATCGTTTGAAAAAGAAAGGTTGTAGATTATGAAAACGTCAAATAATGGTTTAGGGGAGATTCTTTTGGCGAAGCTTGAAAGTTTTGGAAACTGGCTTGTCAGACATGCCAAAATCGTAATGCCTGTTGTTTTGGCGGCCTGCGTAATCGTTACCGTTGTTATTTCTATCAGAGCAAATAAAAAGGATGCACAGCAGCAGGAAGAGGTTGCCGCTAACAGTACATTAGAGGACACAACGGATACGGAATTTGTCGTTCCGGAAGTTGCATTACAGGAGAATACGATTCCGGAGATTACGGAACTGGTCAATACCTATTACGAAGCGCGGGCGGAGGGCGATCTTGACACGATTCGTTCTCTTGTAATCGGAATAGAAGATTCTGAGATTCTGAGAATTGAAGAAACGAGCAAGTATGTGGAGTCCTATCCGTCGCTGGAAATCTATACGAAGGTTGGACCGAACGAAAATTCTTATATCGTATATGTTTGTTCCGAACTGAAGTTTACGGATTACGAGGAGCAGCTTCCGGGCATGAGCGTTTATTATGTCTGTCTGGATGAGAACGGAAAGTATTATATTAATGAAAGTGAAGAAAGCGACTCCGATGCGCTGGTGGCCTATATCAGAGATGTCACTTTACAGGATGATGTCGTATATCTGAACAATAAGGTTACGGTTGCCTATAACGATATGGTGGAGGCAAATCCGGATCTCGCGCAGTTTCTTCTGGATCTGAAGACGGAGATCGAGAAGAATGTAGGTCAGGCGCTGGCACAGGAAAAAGAAGACAGCGACGTGCAGGAAGGCTCCGATGCGCCGAATGAAGGAACTGAAACCGCGGAGAATACGGAAACAGCTCCGGAAACCGTTGTGACGAAAGTAAAGGCGACGGATGTTGTCAATATCAGGTCTTCGGACAGCGAAACAGCCGACAAACTTGGCAAAGCGGCAATCGGAGATGAATTTAAATTGCTTGAGAAGATCGGAAACGGATGGAGCAAGATCGAGTACGAAGGCGCGGAAGCATATATCAAGAGTGAATTCCTTGAAGATATAGAGACGTTAGCTGCGGAAGGCGGTAATGAGACAGAGAACGAACCGGAAGAAGAGCCGGAGCCGGAAGAGAATACGGCATCCGTGGAAACGAACGGAACGGTAACTGTTATCGAGAATGTCAGAATCAGAAGTTCAGCCAGCGAGAACAGCGAGAAGCTTGGAACGGCTTATGCCGGAGAGAAGCTTGAACTCGTTATGAAGCAGGCGGACGGCTGGACTAAGATCAAATATAACGGAAAGACGGCTTATGTGAAATCCGATTATGTAAAATAATGACAACGTCTGCCGGCAGAGGATTAAAGACAGAAAAATATGGTAATAGTAAAGAGTATAGAGCGATCTATACTCTTTTTCTATAAGGGTTCAGGTGTCAAAAGGTGCGCTGAATAAACTGTAAAGGCAGATTGCACAAAATATTCCCGCAGCTGTCTTGCGCAGGAATATG
>CALDLG010000072.1 GCA_937910785.1 uncultured Lachnospiraceae bacterium
ATTTTGTACCGTGCGGATAAGATGAGCAGGAGCTGCTTTTGCTGTGAAGCGGAGAGGGAGTGCGACTGGAAGGGCACCAGGAAAAATCGGGAACTTAGATACTGAGGGGCGCTGCAGGAAAGCGAAAGGCATACGGAGATATTATATTATGAGAATAGGCAGCAGAGATTTTGACACAAAACATCATTGTTATATCATGGGGATCCTGAATGTGACGCCGGATTCTTTTTCGGACGGCGGCAGATTCAGTCAAATGGATGCTGCTCTTTTTCATGTGGAGGAAATGATAAAGGAGGGGATGGATATTGTGGATATCGGTGGAGAGTCCACCAGACCGGGACATACGAAGGTATCCGAAGAAGAAGAAATAAACAGAGTGATTCCTGTCGCGGAGCAGATCCGGGCCAGATTCGATATTCCGATTTCACTGGATACATACAAAAGCAAAGTGGCGGCCGCAGGCATTGCTGCGGGGGTGGATGTCATTAATGATATCTGGGGACTTAAATATGACGGAAATCTTGCAGGGCTGATTGCCGATGCAGGAATACCCTGCATTTTGATGCACAACCGCCAGAAACCGGATTATACGTCCTATATGCAGAATGTGCTTGAGGATCTTTCGGAGAGCGTACAGATTGCCCGTCAGGCGGGAATTGCGGATGAGAAGATTATTCTGGACCCCGGAATCGGTTTTGGCAAGACCTATGAGAACAATCTGGAAATTCTCAATAAACTGGAGATTCTGCACAGCTTCGGTTATCCGCTTCTGCTTGCCGCGAGCAGAAAATCCATGATCGGGACCGCACTTGATCTGCCGGTGGAGGAGCGGCTGGAGGGTACATTGGTAACTACTGTTATTGGTGTAATGAAAGGCGTAATGTTTGTGCGGGTGCACGATGTAAAGGAGAATGTACGGGCGATTAAAATGGCGGAAGCCATTCTGAATCAATAAAATAACTGGAAGGGAAAAAAGCGATGGATGAAATTATTATTGAAAATTTGAAGGTATTCGCACACCATGGAGTGTATAAAGAGGAGAATGAAAACGGACAGAATTTTTATGTCAATGCGGTTCTTTATGCGGATACGAGAAGAGCCGGCAGAGAGGACAGGCGCGAGCTTGTAACCAGTTACGGCGATGTATGTCAGTTTATGTATACCTTTATCAGTGAAAATCTTTTTATGCTTCTTGAAACGGTAGCGGAAAAAACCGCGGAAGCCGTTTTATCGGAATTTCCGCTGCTTGAGGGAATCACACTGGAAATACGGAAACCGGAGGCACCGATCGATCTGGAGTTTGAGTCGGTATCCGTAAAGATTACGAGGATGTGGCATAACGTCTGTCTGGCAACTGGGTCCAACATGGGGAACCGTCCCAAATATATCAAGGATGCCGTGGAGACCATTGATGCCGATGACAAATGCAAGGTTATTAAGAGTTCGGAACTCGTTCGTTCCAATTCTTACGGGGATGTGAAACAGGGTGAATTTTTCAACGGCGCGCTGCTGATCAGGACCTTATATACACCGGAAGAACTGTTGGAGAGACTGCATGAGATCGAGGATGCGGCGGGAAGACAGCGGATTAAGCACTGGGGCCCCAGAACACTGGATCTGGACATCATTTTCTATGATGATATGATTCTGGACACGGATACGCTTCAGATTCCTCATATCGATATGCAGAACAGAGATTTTGTGTTGGAGCCGCTTTCTCAGATCGTGCCCTATAAAATACATCCGGTATTCGGGAAGACTGTGATTCAGCTGTTGGAGGAAGTACAGAAAACAGGAGAAAAGTATGTTATCGATTCAGAATATATACAGTAGGCCCATGCAGCCGGCAGAAGCCAGAGCAGTTTACATCGGACGGGGACATCGGGATTTTCCGGCCAATGAACTGAAACCCTTTTCCATGATTGAAAAGTTAATGAGTGACGGGTGTTATGAATGCTGTGGATTTTATGAAAAAGACGGTGACAGGCTGTGCGCATATGCTTTCATGATGGCTGATAAAGAGACGAACATGCTGTTGTTAGATTATTTCGCAGTTTGTGAAGAAGTGCGGGAAAAGGGATATGGAAGTGTAGCACTCAATTTGTTAAAGGCAGATTATATGAACTGGGATGGTATGATCTTCGAGGTGGAAGATGATGATACGGCGGAAACAGAGGAAGAACGGTTGTTACGTCAACGCCGGATCGCTTTTTATGAAAGAAACGGTGTCGTCATGACGAAACAGAGAAGCCGGGCATTTAACGTGGATTTCAGGCTGATGACGATGGAGCTTGGCGGAAAACTGCGGGGGGATAACGTTGGTTATTTCCTGGAATCCATATATCGAAAGATGCTGCCGGAGAATATTTTCAAAGAGCAGTTTCTACTGCGATAGCGAAAAGAATCGAATGTCATCATAGGATGTCAAAACAGGATTTTATAAATTTCCATATTTTACTTAAAAAAGGAACCGGAAGCGGTTCCTTTTTTCGGTAAAATATGGGGATTTTGACAAAATGTGGAAGAACCGAAGGTTCTTCCGAACATAATGGCGAAGGCATTTTGCTCTCACGAAACTCTTATTGCGGATTGCACAAAATATTCCCTTGCGTCTGCTTTCTGAAAATCTCAAGTTCCTGTGCTTGACATTCAATTCTTACTGATGTAATATTTGAATATTGAAAGATATGATCCGTTTCAGCAAATATTTTTTTGCTCTGAATTCCTACATTTGTAATATATAGCATGAGAAGAATGGAGACCGGCATGTTATCTAATTGGAAAAAAAATATCAGAATTTATATATTACAGTTTTGTATCCTGCTCATTGGCTGTTTTCTGCTGTATCGTTTATGGGAACTGCAAATTGTAAACGGAAGAAAATACGCGGATGAGTATGAGCTGAAAATAACGAGGACGGTGCGGGAGAGCAATACGAGAGGGATGATCTATGATTGTAACGGAGAGGTTCTCGCATATAATAAGCTGGTACTGACGGTCACTATGACAGATAACGGAGATTATTCTTCGGACCGCGAACGACAGCTTACTTTAAACAGTATGATTTATCGGGTGGTCAGGAAGCTGAGCACGCTTCATGAGCAGGTAAATAACGAATTGTGTGTGAAAGTGGGAGAGAACGGGCACTATGAGTATACTGTGAGCGGCAATGCGCTGCTGCGATTCAAAGCGGATCTGTTCGGAAAAGCGGAGCCCGGTGATATGACGCCGGAACAGATGCGTATGAGCGCGGACGAGGTAATCGATTTTCTTGCGGGAAATCAGAAGTTTGCATTGTATGGTGAGGGGAAAAGGTCCTATACCGAAGAGGAGCTGCAGGCGTACGGGCTGCCCGGAGAATATACCAAAGAGGAAGTTCTTGCGATACTGGGCATCCGCTATATGCTGTCTGTCAATACATACCGGAAATATGTACCGGTAATTCTGGCCAGAGACGTATCGGAAGAAACAGCGGCTTATGTGTTGGAGAACAATCAGCTTCTGCCGGGAATCGATATCGGACAGGACTGGGAGAGAGTTTATGACGGAGGAGAAGCTTTTTCTCATATTCTCGGCTATACCGGCCGGATTTCCCAGGAAGAGCTGGAGCGGTACGCAGGCTCGGACAGATGCTATACGGCTGATT
>CALDLG010000073.1 GCA_937910785.1 uncultured Lachnospiraceae bacterium
GAATTCCGAAATACTCCTGTAAAAGCCGATCATCTCGTTGCAGATCGAAATATAAGCTCCATAGTCCTTTTCTTCTTTTGCCTGTTCCAGCGAAGCACAAAGAAACGGGTCCACCTTTTCAATCTGATTATCCGAAAAAAACTGATCCAGCTTTTCAAAAAATACATTGATATCCATTCTCCGTTCTCCCTTCTTCGACCGGCATTGATCAGTAATTTCCGTTAAAAATCTGTGCAATCGGAGAATCATCGGAAAGAATCACTGTTTTATTGCCCCCTTCCATGCTCGCTTTCAGCGCATCGAGCGCCCGGACGAAGGAATAAAAATCCGTTTTCTCCGGATCGGAATAAGCTTCGGAAAGAATACGCATATATTCCGCCTCACCTTCCGCTATAATCGCCTCCGCTTTCGCCTGCGCATCGGAGAGCATAATAGCCACTTCCTTATCGGTCATGTTTTCGATCATTTTGGCCTGAGAAGCGCCTTCCGCCGTATACTGCGCCGCGATGTTCTCCCGCTCGGAAATCATACGGGTATAAACGGCCTGCTTGTTATCATCCGGCAGATCCAGTTTTTTCACCTCCACGGTCACAATCTCGATACCGTACTGTTCTTCCGTATGCGCAATCTGTGCCATGATTTCCTCTGTCAGAGAGGTGATCTCAATCACTTCCTTTTTTTCTTCCGCAAGCTCCAGATCATTTCCCGTCATATCATTGTTTGTCTGATCTACGGTAATCGTCATTTTGCCGTCGCGGCTGACGATGACCTCATCCTGCTTCATATTGGAAATCGTATTTTTGGTCGCATTGTACACAATTGTATCAATCCGTCTTTCCGCATTGGAAACGGAACCGCTCAGCGTCTGCGCGAATTTCAAAGGATCTTTGACCTGCCATAAGACATAACTGTCCACGATCATCGTTTTCTTGTCGGAAGTAATGACATCCGAAGCCGGCAGATCATAAAGAAGAAGCTGATTCGGGATAATATCCACGGATTCTATAAAAGGTATCTTAAAACTAAGTCCGGAGGTCGCAATGATACGCTCCACCCGTCCGAACTGACGAATCAGCTTGTACTGGTTCTCTTTTGTAATAACAAGACTGTTTGCGCCGATGATGATAAGTGCGGCAAGCAGGAGGAAAATAAGAATACGTCCTCCCTTTTTCTTCTCTTTTCCGCTCTTTTTTCTGGTACCGTTACTGTTAAAATATTCCATGTTTGACTGATTTTGATTCTGTTGATATTCCATTCCTTTTCTGCGCTCCTTTCACGAACCTTCTTCTGTCCTGCCTCAAACGCAATCAGTCAGAAGCTTCCCCGTCTTCCTTACTGCTGTCAGAACTTATGCCTCCCGCATTACGACCGGCATCTTCACCGGCTTCTCCGGCGCCGTCCGAGGTGTCACCTGACACAAAGCTGTCAAGCGGCAGAATCGTGTTCGTCTTCCCCTCGGAGCTTTCGATAACGACTTTGACATCCGGAAGAACATCTTCCATCGCTTCATAGAACATTCTCTTCTTGGTAACCTCCGGATACTTGACATATTCCTGGTACATGGAATTAAATCTTGCAACCTGGCCGTTGGCCTCATTTATGCGCTCCTGTTTGGCAGCTTCCGCATTCTGAAGGATCGCATCCGAATTGGCTTCCGCCTTTGGAATCTGCTCATTACGGTACTTATTGGCATTGTTCAGGGCTGTTTCTTTCCCCTGCTTCGCCGTTTCCACTTCCTTAAACGCATTGCTTACCGCTTCCGTAGGAGGCTCCGCATCCTGAATCGTAATATTGATCAGCTGAATACCGATATCATATGCCTCCAGTTTTTCCAGAATCATCTGCGTTATATTGGCCTGAATCTCGTTCTTTCCCGTAGTCAGCACACTGTCCACCGTATAGGAACCGATCGTCGTCCTGATACAGTTCTGTGCAATATTTTTCAGAATTTCAACCGGATCTTCCGAAGCGTAAAGCGCTTTGACCGGATCGGTCACTCTGTATGCCGCATAAAAATCCACATTAATGAAGTTATAATCGGAAGTAATCATCATAGCGTCATCCGCAGCGGTCACATTTTCCGATTCCATCGAATAGCCGATTGTAAAGCCCTTGATCGTCGTATTGACCTTGGTTACCGTCTGAATAAACGGAATTTTAAAATGCAGCCCCGGCGTGGTCACCGCCTTCGGCGAACCGAACGTGCAGACCACAGCCTGCTCCTCCTCCTGAATCGTATAATAAGAATTTCCCGCCAGCAAAAGAAGGACAACGGCCGCTATGACAATTTTCATCACAAGCGACGCCCTTCTCTTCGGAAACGTTTTTCGTTCCGGTCCATTTGTGTTCATCTGCCTGCCACCAAACATAAGCATCCTCTCCTATCCTTTGTTTCCATAATCAGAACCGCAGAACTTCTTCGCAAAACAGCCCGCCGCTTCTTCGACTTTCGCTGTGAGCGTCGGAAGTTCTTCTCACATTATTATAGCGCAGCCATATGGAAAACACTAATTAAAAATTGGTAAACTTTGCGCTTCAACAGATTGAAAAAATATGGTATGATAGCATAATTACAGGAAGGAAGGACAGATATTTATGAGAATCATTCTGATCAGACATGGAGATCCGGATTACGGAAAAGACGCCTTAACGGAAAAGGGAATTCGCGAAGCCAGATTATTATCGGAAAGAACCTGCCGCTGGGAAGGCATTACGGACATCTACTGCTCCCCCTACGGGCGCGCACAGGCAACGGCAGCCTATTCCTTAGAGCGCATGCACAAAGAGGCCGTTACTCTTTCATGGCTGCATGAATTCGACTATGCCATCGATGACCCGGTCACCGGAAGGCATGGCGTTCCCTGGGATCTGATGCCCGGATACTGGACGGAGATTCCGGATCTGTATGATAAGGAGCACTGGCGCAGGACCGATCTGTATCGTTCCAATCCGGCGCTTCTTCCCGCATATGATAATGTGTGCGAAAGCCTCGATAAGCTGCTTTCCTCTTACGGCTACCGGAGATACCACAATTATTACCGGACGGACCACCCCGAAACGCCATCCGGGCAGGATGCCACGATCGTGTGCTTCTGTCATCTGGGCATTATCCTTGTCATGCTCAGCCATCTGCTCGGCATCTCTCCCGTCGTCCTGCTTCATTCCTTCTATATTGCCCCCACCTCCGTAACGGTGCTGGCTACGGAAGAGAGAACGCCGGGAAACGCTTCCTTCCGGGTGCAGGTCATGGGCGATACAAGCCATCTGCGCATCGGAAATGAACCGGTCTCCGCTTCCGGTTACTTTACGGATACCTTTTCGCGCTGATAAATTTCCGAAATAAAAGGGGGGTTCGCACATTCATGCGAAATCCCCTTTTATTTCGTATTTTCAGGATCTTATTTTTTCGGGAAAGCCCACCTTCTTCTGCACCTTACGCAATGTCTTGTTTGCATAATATCCGGCTTTCTCGGCATTCTTCTTAATGATGCCGTCAATATACGCCCTGTCTTTTCCAAGCTCCTCATAACGGGTCTGCAGCGGCTTTAAAATATCCACAACGGACTCACCGACCGCCGTTTTGAAATCACCGTAGCCTTTCCCGTCAAATTCGCGCTCCGTTTCCTGCGGCGTTTTTCCCGTACACGCACAGTAGATATCGATGAGATTACGGATTCCTGGCTGTTCTTCGCTGTAACGTACACAGGCTTCCGAATCCGTTACGGCCCGCCTGAACTTGCGGATGATTGTGTCCGCATCGTCCATCAGGTAAATGCTGGCATTCGGATTTTCGTCGGATTTGGACATCTTTTTCTCCGGATTCTGAAGGGATTTGATATGCGCTCCCGTCTTTCCGATATAAGGCTCCGGAATCGTGAAAACATCGCCGTAGATTGCATTAAAACGTTGTGCGATGTCCCTTGTGATCTCAAGATGCTGCATCTGGTCCTTTCCCACCGGCACCACATCCGCCTGATAAAGCAGAATATCGGCCGCCATCAGAACAGGATAGGTAAAAAGTCCGGCATTAATGTTGTCCGCATGCTTCGCCGCCTTGTCCTTGTACTGGGTCATCCGGTTCAATTCTCCCATATAGGTAAAACAGTTGAGTATCCAGGACAGCTCGGCATGTCCGGAAACATGGGACTGATAATAAATACAGTTTTTCTCCGGATCAAGCCCTGCCGCAATGTACAGCATAAGCAGATTTCTGGCACGTTTACGCAGCTCGGCCGGGTCCTGTCTGATCGTAATGGAATGCAGATCCACCACCGAATAAAAGCACTGATATTCATCGCTGAGCGTCAGCCAGTTTTTGAGCGCTCCCAGATAATTTCCAAGTGTCAAAGTTCCTGTTGCCTGCATTCCGCTGAACAACACTTTCTGTCCGTCTATCATCGTAATCCTCCATTCCTGCATGGCCCACATCTTCGGGCCTTCTTCGCAGATCCTATTTTTAACCGGGCATCCCTCTATATGGAACGCCCGGCCGGTATCTTATTTATTTCTCACATCCGCAGTTTTCTCTGTCACCGAACGGTCTTGTGTCAAATCTCGGTTCAAACCGGGACCCGTTTCTGTCACAGTCATCATCTCTGTCACGTCCGCAATCACAGTCTCTGTCCCTGTCGCGTCCGCAATCGCAGTCTCTGTCGCGTCCACAGTCTCTGTCACGTCTGTCGTCACAGTCTCTGTCTCTGTCGCAGTCACGATCTGACCGACAGTCTCCGCCTCTGCCCTGACGGCTTCCGTTACAGCCGCAGTCAGAACAGCAGCTCAGTAAGAATAATAAAATAATCCACGTGTTCATAATGCAATGGCTTCCTCTCCTTTTTCTCATAAGATATCTTATGCAAAAAGGAGTCATCTGCTACCGCCGTTTTTTCAGAAATCGCTTCCTGATATATCCAAACGTATAGTGTTCTCCCTTTTCAGCCAGCATATTCAGCAGAAATTCCAGCTTCTTTCTTGTTTCCTTGTGAAGCGGCGCAAGCTCCCTGCCGGATTCATAATAGCGAAGCGGATCCTGCGGCGTATATTGTTCTCCATGATAAACCTTACATGCCGCAATTCTGTCCATCAGCATTTCCACAATATACCGGTCCGGCATCCGGGCCGGCGCCATGCCGCCGGGAATCCCTTTGGTACTGTAATCGATCCAGTATTCATAGTGATGCTTATTTCTTCCTTTGTGATGCAGCCAGGAAGAAGAATAGCCGATATCCTCCCGTTCCGCATTGTTAGGGCTCCTGTTCCCCTGATAATATCTGGCTCCGACGCGGAATTCCGTCGGTGAATATTTGGAAAGGTCATGCAGAAGCCCCTGCTTATACAGGCCGACCTGAAAACAGCCCTGCATCACCAGATATCTGTGGTATGTGATTGTCTTAAAATGCTCCCATGCTTTATTCATGATCGTCTCCACTTTCCATCCGGCGCGCATTCCGTTCTGTTTCCGTTCTGAAAACCGCAGCTTTTTCTCTGGCGCCATAAATCACAATCGTACGCGGCGGTACGGTTACATTGCAAAGACCGCCTCCGTCACAGACTTCGAGACACTCTTCTGTCTCCATATCGGTAGAAAAAAGGCGCACCCATATTTTTCCCTTCGGCATCTGTGGAAGCCCGAACGTATATGATTCCCAATACATGTTAATGCCCAGATAAAGGAACATATCATCTTCCCGGTCCGATGCCCTGCCATAAAGGCCACAGTACAGGATGCCGAGACTCCGGCTTCCCGATGCGGTCTCCGGACGCCAGGCATCCCTGCCATGAAAGGAAATATCCGGATAGCCGCAGGAAATATAGTCCATTCCGCGAAGCGGCATTGCCGCATGCAGGACCGGATGCGCCTTCCGGAGGCGGATCAGCTCCTTTGTCCATGCAAAAAGTTCTTCTCCCGCCTTCATCTGGTTCCATTTAATCCAGCAGACCGCGTTATCCTGACAGTAAGGATTGTTATTTCCATCCTGCGAATTGCCAAATTCATCTCCACTGTATAAGAGGGGCGTTCCCTGAGAAAGCATTACGAAGGTCATTGCATTTTTCATCTGGCGCATGCGCAGTCTCAGAATACTCTTTTTTCGGGTTTTTCCCTCTATGCCGCAGTTCCAGCTGTAATTAAAATCGCTTCCGTCCTGATTGGCTTCTCCGTTCGCCTCATTATGCTTGACGTCATAGGAAACAAGATCGGCCAGCCGCATCCCGTCCTGTCTGGCAATATAGTTTACAATGCCCCTGTCCGCTTCATTTTTCTTACACAGATGAATCAGACGGCCTATCATATCCGCATCGCCCTTTAAGAGCTTTCTCATATCATATAGAAAAGATTCGTTCATCACACCGAAATTACGGAATTTCTCACTGCAGGTCTCCCCGCCGTTTATTTTTTCTGCCTGCAGCGAAATGTCCTGATCGCCAAGCAGCTTCGTTTCCGCAAACAAGGGCTCCTTACAGAGCATGGAAAGCGGAAGCCCGGCCCCCATCAGATGAAAGCCGTCGATATGATATTCCAGCACCCAGTGCCGCAGCACATCCAGAATTTTCGGGAATCCGATGTGCGGCGGAAAATAAAACTGCATCATTACCTCGATTCCATTTTGATGCAGCGCTTTTACCATATCCTTAAACTCGGTCACTGCGTCCTTTGCCTGAGAATAAGCGTACTTAGGCAGAAAATACAAACCTTCCTGATATCCCCAGTAGTTAATGCGTCTGACCGAATCCTCTTCTTTTCCTGCCGGTTTTCTGAAAGCCGCAGCAACTGCTTCTTCCATATTAAAAGGCCTTGCCTCCGTTTCCAGCACTTCGTTAAATTCATAACAGGGCATTAAAATCACCGCTGTAATACCGAGATCCTTCAAATAGGGAATCTTCTCGATTACACCGGCATAAGTGCCTCTGGCCTGCACGCCGGATGACTTATGTTTGGTAAATCCGCGCACATGAAGAATATAAAAAATACTTTCCTCAAAGGGAATCGTCAGGGAACGGTCGTTTTCCCAGTCATAATCATGCTCATATACCCGGCATCTGGAAAGCCGTTCCTTCTTTTCTCCGTATTTACGTTCGTTTACAACTGCCTGGGCATAAGGGTCCTGAAACAGCTCGTCTCCCCGATAAAAGAGATAGGAACAGTTTCTGTCCTGATAGCCGCGCAGCAGCATAGCATATATATTTCCCTTCCGGCCTTCTTCCGGAAAAGGAATCCTGATGCCGTCCTTGTGCTTCTTATCAAATAATAGAAGGCCGCATTCCGCCTTTTTCTCACAAACTGTCGATACATGTAATCCCTCCGGCACAAAACATACGCCTGGAGGATAAATGGATGAAGCCGTTACGTTATAAGTTTTCTGCATATAAGCCTCCGGGGTTTATTGGGGTGCATCCATATAACATTTCAGAGTCGCGTCTATTATAACATAACTTTTGTTTTTTTTCCATACTTTGTCAAAAGTTTGGAATTTCCATATGCTCCAGAAGGTCATCAGCGGAAACGCCATACAGCTTCGCCAGTTTGTATAAAACAGAAACCGAAGGTTTCCGCCTGCCCGTCTCATAATGCGAATAATTCTGTCTGGAAATATGTAACCTTGAAGCGACCTCCTCCTGCTTGTAATTCTGCATTTTACGCAATTCCTTTAAGTATTCCGGCAGCATTTGTGCTTTCTCCATCGTAAATCCTCCCCCGTTATCCCATCCTGTCGTTCAGATATTCTTTTTCCAGCAGCAACGGTTTTCTTTCTCTCGGACGCAGCTCTCTTGCGGGGATTCCGGCATACATCATCCACGGTCCGGCATCCCGGACAATCAGGCTCATGGCGCCGAAAGATGCGCCTTCTTCGATTACGACACCGGGAAGCACCGTACTGCCGGCGCCGATAATGACATGCTTTTGAAAGACGACCCTTTTCTCCTTCACCAGCCGGTATTGATCCGGAATGGTCGGATTCGTCATGGCCTGCCCGGAATAATCATCCGATGCCGCATAGACACTGCACCTTGCTGAAATGCCGCAGAAATCTCCGACAATAATTCCCGCTTTTCCGGCAAACAGCGCGGCATAGGCCGCAATATGCGCATTTCTTCCGATTTCGATACATCCGCTCAGCAAAGCGAAATCATCGATCCGCGCATGATCGCCAATACTGATCTCGGAAATATTATATATACTTGTTTTCCTGCTCAATCTGACATTTTTCCCAATCTTCTTAAATCCCATTTTTTCAAGTTCATCCGCCGAGTAAAAACTGTCCATATACGCTCCTGTCTGTCCTTTTCCGGACTTTTATATTATTGTTTTACCTGTTCCTTTTTTCCAAAACAGGATTTTGCTGACCGCATTTTTGGACCGCAGCGCCACGTCTTCCGGCATAATCGGCCTTTTCTTAAGCCCCAGAAAATCAGTCTCCGCTCCCAGCTCATGAAAGTCTTTCAAAGTAAATCCGTACTGGTTTTTCAGAATTTCTTTCACATCCTGTTCATCATAAATACCGTGCAGGTAAATAAAGGCCATAAACCTTGCAATCCCATGCATGTAATACTTTTCATCGTACATAAGAAAAAATTTCTCACATAACAGCTCCGCGGGCGCCTCCGCTTTCCTGTTTCGGAATTCTTTGCCGAATGCTTCGAGAAACAGCCGGTCCGGCATATTCTCAAAATATTGAAACAGCGTACACAGAGACTCATTCACATCCCTGATGGAATTCTCCACAAGCGGAGCGCTCGTATTCTGATTGGTATGAATGCATCTTCTGTGATATACCAGAACCTCTTCCAGAATATGCAGCGGATAATGATTGACCATTCTGGTCCACATATTAAAATCCGGCAGCTGTCTGAAACCTGATTTATAAAAGCCGACCGTATCATATACTTCCCTTCGGATCACCATGCTCGGATGACACAGACAGTTTCCTTTTGTGAACAGATGGTGAATCCATTCCGCCTGAGAACGATTGGGCTGTCTGAAAACATCGCAGCAGGGGTCTATGATCCGGTCTTCCTCATCAATTGTCGCGGCCCAGGAAAAAACCGCGCCGCATTCCGGATGAGCATCCATATAATCGACGCTTTTCTCTAAATGCTCCGGAAGCCATACATCGTCCGAGTTGATCAGCGCCAGATATTCTCCCTGACAATGCTGCCAGATATAGCGGCAATTCATTACCGCGCCCTGATTTTCCTCAAAAAAATGCATGGTAATTCTGCTGTCCTGATACCCGGACAGCATCTCTTTCGTATTGTCACAGGAACAGTCATCCGACAAAATCACTTCATAATTCCGAAATGTCTGCCGCAATACGCTGTCCATTGCCTGTCTGATATAGGCCCCATGATTATAAGACATAAACATGACGCTCACTTTTACTTTTTCCATAGGAATCTCCTGCCTTTCCCTCCGCCTGTGCTTCACGCCTGCTATGATTACGCACGCCGCCGGACATCTTCCAGAATGTCTTTTATCACCGGCGGTATGAACAGATTCACAAAACACCCAAAAACCGGCGGAAGATAACAGTTGAGCGCATAGCATTTCCGTATCAGGCACTTTATGATTTCCTTAAAGCCGGAGGGACTCTGCGGCGGTGGCTCCGGTATGCTCAGCATGAGCTGCAGCCTCGCTTTATGCGCGGCAAAACCGGCGCTGAATTCCCGGTTTGTAAATTCGTCATACACATCGATCGCCTCCATGGCGTTACGGATTTTTTCTTTGTTGCTTTGTCCGCTCCATGTTCCGCCGGAATGAACTCTGTAAATGCTCATGGGCTGTACCAGACACCCGATCTGTCCCATTTTGGATACCATCATATTGGTCAGCCAGTCATAGCATTTCAATTCAAACATCTGCTCCGGCAGCGCTTTCAATACACCGCTTCGGTAAACGCAGGTGGAAAAATTACCGATTACATTATCATAGGCCAGATCATGTCTGGAAAAATATTTATAGTACCGGTTCGCTTCTTCTCCCGAAAGAATGGGCTGAGCGGCAATGGTTCCGGCTTCAAAGTCTTTCACAACATACCGGTTAAAGCTCATCGCGCATTCGCAGTGTTCCTCCAGAAAATCCACATGCTTCTGCAGGCGCAGACTGTCCGTCCAGAGATCGTCGCCTTCCATTACGGCAGCATATTGTGCGTCGCACGCTTCAAAAGCCCTTTTATAATTCTTTGTAATACCCAGATTGTTGTCGCCTGGCAGAAATATAAACGGAATCTCTGTTTTCTCCGCCATGCTTCTGATGATGGAAACCGTCCCGTCCGAAGAGCCATCATCCGCAACAATAATATTAAAAGCAAAGGTTGTCCGCTGCATCAGAATGCTTTCCAGTGCCTGTTTAATAAATTCGGCATGGTTATAGGTAATCAGAAGGACATTCAGCCTGACCCCGTTTCCTGTCAGCTTCCCTAACTCTCCGAGAATGTTCCGCTCCCCTTTTTCGACTGTTTTCAGAACAATATCCGCATTTTCTTTTATTCCGGTGAAAATTCTGTCCGCCTCTTTTGAAAGCTTATCGCATATCCTGTGAGCCTTTTCGTCAGACAGCACACGCCGGGCATCCGCATGTTCGGCGGACACAGCCTGCAATGCATCCGCATTCCGTATGAAATGGCTGCGCATTTCCTCCATGTTATTTTCAGACAGGAAGCGCAGAGCTTCTCCCTGCTCTTTCAGGGCAGTCTCCATATAAGCTCTGTTCGAAAAGCCAATCATCCACTGCATGAATTCGGAATATTTTTGTTCAAAAGCTTCGATTCTTTTTCCTGCTTCGCAATGATCGATTGAAAAATACGCCTTCGCCCTCCTGACAGAATCGTCTTTGGTAAAGATCAGGTAGGTCTTCATCGCCTCATTCTCCGGCAGCCCGATATCCTGATACAGAATACTGCGAATGTAGTCGGAGTTGATAATGTCAAAAAAACCCGCGCATTCCTGATATTTTGACGCTGCCGCCTCCATGATCAGCATTTTGGACATCAGTTCCCTTTTTACGCCGCGGAAAAACAGAATATGATCGTCCTCAATTCCCTGTGCATGAAGCAGTTTTGTCATTTCGTTTCCGGAGGGAAGCGTGCATTCGATATGTTCATCGATCCATATCGGCGGTTTCGCGCCGCATAACAGGTAAAAATACTTTAACAGCTCATCCTCAAACGGACTTCTCTCAGAAAAATGCGGCACGGACAAAATAACGCCAATCCGGGCAGTCCGGTAGATGTTCTCCATAAACCGCATCCGTTTACACGCCGGGATATGCTCCAAAACGTCCAGTGCGATCACGAAATCAAAAGCGCCCTCTTCATAAATAAGGCAGGTCGCATCTCCCCGCACAAACCGGGAATCTTCCAGAACCTCTTCCGGCAGATCGATATCCAGAAATGTCAGATCATCTTCCGGCAGATAATGTCCGAGATTGCCATGTGCTCCGGCGCCGACTTCAAGAATTCTATGCCGCTTTTTCGTCCGCATCGCGTTGACGGCCTGCTTTGCATAACTGTATCTGACGATCTGATGAAAAACCTTATCCTTCATGTCTGACCCTCCCTGCCATCTCCTGCAGGGCTCTGCAGCATCTTTCCACTTCTTTTTCCGTCATGGAAGCGGCGATCGGCAGTGTCAGAATTCTTCTGCTGATCTGTCTGGCAGCCGGTGTCAGGCTGCTGTCAAATCGCTCCTTATAACATTCATAATCCGTAACAAGCGGATAAAAGTATTTTCTGGCAACAATCTTTTTCGTCTGCAGGAAACGGTACAGATCATCCCTCGTATAACCGGCCGTATTCTCATCTATCTCAACAGGCATATAAGCATAATTGTATTCGATCTGTTTCTCCTCAAAGGCCTGATAATTCAGCGTTTTAATTCCCTTCATTCCGTCAAGCGCCGCCAGATAGCTTTCTACAATCTGTTTTCTTACCGCAATCGCTTCCTCTAACAGCTCCAGATTGCAGATTCCCATTGCCGCAGCAAACTCGTTCATCTTGGCATTTAAACCCACGGAAGTCACACTTTCCTCATTTGCGATCCCAAAATTTCTCAGATTGCGCAGTTCTTTCGCATATTTTTCATCATGATAGGACAGAATACCGCCCTCTATGGAATTAAACACTTTGGTTGCATGCAGGGAAAACATCGAGATATCGCCGAACTCCGCAACCGATCTTCCGTTTTTCTTTATCGCAAAGGCATGCGCCGCATCATAAATAACCTTCAGACAATGTTTTTTGGCGATCTCATCTATTTTCTCCACATTACAGATACATCCATAAACATGTACCGGCAGGATCGCCACCGTTTTGTCCGTAATCAGCGGCTCGATTTTCTCTTCATCCAGCGTGTAATCCTCCTTGATATCACAGAACACCGGAGTCAGGCCGTTCATGACAAGGGCATGAGTCGTGGAGGCGAATGTATAGGGCGTCGTAATCACTTCTCCTCCCTTTGGCAGTTCCAATGCCTTGATCGCAATATCCAAAGCCATATGGCCGTTTACATATAGTTCTATCTTACTTCCAAACAGTTCTTCCAGTTTCTTCTGAAACTCCATATATTCCGGCCCGTTATTCGTAAGCCATCCGGCATTCCAGATTTTTTTCAGCTCATCCACATATCTGTCCATCTTCGGCATGAGCGGTTTTGTCACATAGATTACTTTTTCCAATTGTATTCTCTCCCCTTTATCTTCCTAATTTTAACGGTATTGGGTATCTGCACCATATTCCAGATTCTGTAGGGTTTTCTCTCTAATACGTCGAAATAAACGCCATCCTTTGTAATATCAACAAATTCTACCGTCCGATTGAGAAACAGTGTTGTTGACAATACTGTCATAATATTGTACCGTCCCTCCTTTAACGGCAGCTGTGTTTCAAATTCCACTATGATTCGTTCACCCGGAAGGCCGCTTATTTCTCCCATTCCTTCAAAAAGCGTATTGCTTCCAAGCACCGGTTCATTTTTTTCATCCCGGATATGATAACCTGCGGAAAACCTGCATTTTTCATGGAAAAGAATGCTGATCCTGATGATGCCCCTGCATTCGCCTTCTACAAGGGGCATTGGTTTTCTTTCTTCCGACAGGAATTCGAGATTACAGACCCGCGCCTTTCCGTTCCCCTCTCTTGCATGGGCAACCAGTTTTTCATAGTTTTCGTTTCGCACGAACGAATCCTCGGATTCTGCTTCCAGCATATCAGAGGCCAGACATTTTACGTCGTCTCTTTCGACCGTTCCCGCGGTATCTGACATGACCTTTCTCGCCCTTTCCTCATACAGATCAACGACTTCCTTCGCCGTTCCTCTGGCGATGATTTCTCCCTGATCCAGATAGATCGCGGTATTACAGAGCTTTCGTACGGATGCGGTATCATGGGAAACAAAGAGGACGGTCTTTCCTTTATGAAACAGTTCCTCCATTTTTGACATGGATTTCATCTGGAAATAGACGTCTCCCACGGCCAGCGCTTCATCGACGATCAGAATATCCGGTTCTATGCTGATCGCTACGGAATACGCCAGCCTGACAAGCATTCCGCTGGAATAGGTCCTGACCGGCTGATTGATATATTCCCCGATATCCGCAAAGTCAATAATGTCCTGCACCTTCTCATCCATTTCTTTCCTGGAAAATCCCATAACCAGACCGCT
Organism: uncultured Lachnospiraceae bacterium; assembly: GCA_937910785.1. Taxonomy (GTDB): domain Bacteria; phylum Bacillota; class Clostridia; order Lachnospirales; family Lachnospiraceae; genus UBA3282. Next base: position 13,654 of record CALDLG010000073.1, read on the forward strand.
GAAATAAATATTTTCGATTCCGGTATATTCCGGGTTGAATCCCGCACCCAGCTCTAACAGAGCGGATATGCGGCCATGAACCGTCACCTGTCCTTCTGTGGGCTGCAGCACGCCCGTTATGATTTTTAACAGGGTCGATTTTCCGCTTCCGTTTACACCGATGATTCCCAGAAGCTCACCCTCCTTTACTTCAAAAGAAATGTCACGCAGTGCATAATGATCTCTTCCATAGCTTTTCTTTCCCTTCCGTACGGCCTCGCGAAAACGATCCTTCGGGCTGTCATATATTCTGTACGCTTTGGAGATATTTTCCACCTTAATTGTCGTCCGCCGCATAAAAACACGCTCCTTTGCCTATAAAACGTCTGCCATATGGGGAAGCAGCGCTTTGTATGTTCTGATACATTTTATCCACAGAAAAACCACGATTCCCCAGAAATATAATCCGTTCAGCCAATGCTGCATGATTCCCGTTCCGAATAAAATGGATTCCCGAAAGCCATTGATAATATAAAACATGGGATTCAGTTTAAACAGAATGGCCGGTATGCCGGAAGCAATGGAGAAATCCCATAAAATAGGAGTAATCCACATTAAAATATTCAGTAAAATACCGACCCCCTGAGCAAAGTCCTTAAAAAAGACACTCACCGTACAGCACCAGAAAGCAAGCGGAACCGCAAACAACAATAACGCGGCCAGATAATAAAGTATCTGAAACAGATACATGCCTGTAAAAATGCCGTATGCAAAAGCGACTCCCAGAACAATGAACAAAAAAACGGTATGGACAAACATACAGCCGATTATTTTGGCAAGCGGTATAATATTGATGTCAAAGACCACTTTTTTCACAAGATAACTGTATTCCGACATGCATCCCAGCGAGCTGTTGATAATGTCTGAAAAAAGCATCCAAGGCATATATCCGGTGATGAACCATGCCAGAAAAGGCATGCCTCCCGCGCCTCCTACCCGCAGGCCGAACTGAAAAACGCACCAGTACACGACGACCATCATAATCGTCTGAATATAGGCCCATGCCATTCCCAACGCGGAACCGGAATATTTTTTCCGGAAATCATTTACCGCAAATTCCAGAACTGTTATGATATATGCTTTGATGTCTCTGTATTTCAATAACTTCTTCACATGTATACCTCTCTGTCAAAACCGTCTGTTGCGCTCGTAAATGATCAGCCGAAAGAATTCTCCCACCATCCACAGCAGCGTTGTGACCGGATACTTCATTTTTTTCAATTCGCAAAACAGGACGCGCAGATTCCTTCCTCCGCCCGTGGCCCAGTCGCGCAAAAAAGACCGGTAATATAATTTTTCACTCACCTTTATGCAGTCCTTCCCGCAGTTCTCAGTAATTGCATATGCATAAATGGAACGATGATACTGCAGCGCGCTCTTTGCATACTCGTCACTGTTACAATCGACAGTGGCGGAGAAACTGCTTCCGCCATCCGTAATATAGCGGTAAGCGCTCCATTCCTGATCGATACAGCGGATCTTTCCTTTCGATGCGATGACGAAGGCAATAAACCGGTCCATCGGATACAGCGCATTATTATTCAGGTATTGAAACAGCCTGCCCTCCCGGAAGTAATTTCTGTAAAGGAAGCTGGCAGTCTGTCCGGGAAGCAGCTCATGCAGATAATCTCTGACACCGTAGGTCCCGCTCCTTTTTCCATGTATGTAGCCGGCCGGTCTGTCGTTTCCGTCCGCATCGATGACTCTGACGCCATGTGCGCAGCCGCTGTATTCGGCATGTTCCTCCAGAAAGGCGATCTGTGAATTGAGTTTGTCCGGATAAATCCAATAATCATCGCCTTCCAAAACGATGACATATTTTCCTCTCGCCCTGTATAACAGATCTGAAATATTACGCAGCATACCGAGATTATGATCTCTATAGAGAAAATGCCAGTTCTTCGGCGCGTTATTCTGATATCTTCTCAAAATTTCCCCGGAACGATCCATGGAATGATCTTCTCCCACAATGACCTCATAAGTGCATTCGATCCGCTGCTCTTCTATGCTTTTGAGCGCCTTCAGAACATATTTTTCATGGTTATATACCACGAAAATAATGGTCAGAACCGGCTCCGTTTCTTTTTTTTCATTTTTCTTTTCCATAATTTGCATATATAAAGAATAACCTCTTTAGATATAACTGTCAATATCAATAGTTGTAATTATATTGTTACAAATTTGCTACCATATCTTTAAGGAAAAGGAGTATGACATGAATAAAAAGAGCTGCGATGTAGGCAAACGAATCACTTATTTCCGCACAAAAAAGCATTATTCCGTCAATAAGCTTGCAAATGCTTCCGGTATTTCACAAAGCTTCTTAAGAGATGTAGAACTGGGTAATAAAAATATCACTGTGGAATATCTTTCTTATATTTGTGATGCTCTGGGCATTTCTCTCGTAGATTTTTTTAACGATGATTTTTCAGGGGAAATATCCGAAAATCCTGTCATGGCCAAAATTTATCAGCTTTCCGAGGAACAGCGGACCACACTTCTGGCGTTCCTGAATGCCATGACTGATTGAAGAAATGAGTCAGGGGTTGCATACACCGCCCACATTCTGTAAAATAAACTTATCAAAAACAGAAAGAAAGGCATGGATCGCATAATGAAAAAAGAGGACCGCAATGAATTGAAAACAGAACCGTCAGATGCTGCACAGGAGGAAATGACCGTCGAGCTGGATCTGGATGACGGAAGACATGTCATCTGCTCCATCGTTACCATACTGACCGTATCGAAAAAAGATTATATTGTTTTGCTGCCTTTAGACGAAAACGGGCAGAACGCCGACGGGGAGGTATGGTTTTACCGCTATTCCGAGAATGAAAATGATCCCAATGAAGAACCGGAACTTACCTACATCGAGGACGATGAGGAATATGAAGCTGTCGGAGAAGCCTTTGACGAATATCTGGACTCCGTTGAATTTGACGAAATGGTGGATGATACGGAAAAAGAACCGCAGTGACGGTTCTTTTTTTGTTTCGGGTATGAAAAGCGCCCATTTTCAGTTCAGCTTTTTTGACAGAAGCGGCGCAAGAAACCGGGAAGGAACCTTTTTACCGTTTTCCGCGCTGCAATACAGAATATGCAGCTCTTTTCTTGCCCTCGTCATTGCCACATAAAACATGCGCCGTTCCTCTTCCACCGCTTCCTGCGTCACGGACTGTCTGGATGGCAGTCTTCCCTCGTTGACATCCGGCAGATATACCGTGTCGAATTCCAGCCCTTTGGACGCATGCATCGTCATCAGACGGATACCGGGAGTCTGCCGGTCATCTCCGTCTCTTCTGCTTCCTTTCCACTGCTCTCCTACATTGACCAATATAGTCATTCCATTTACGGAAGGTATCGAACTTTTTTGCTTCCTCCTGAAAATCATCGGCAGTCTGCAGGAGCCTTCCGCTCTCTTCCACATCAAAATTCTCCTTTATGTAATCGTCATAGCCGACTGCCTGCCTGATATAATGCACTGCGAGATATGGACGCATTGTCCCGACCCGCTCCAGATCATGGAACAGCTTACGGGATACTTCCTGCATGCGGATATCGTTCCGATAATAGGCAAGCAGTTCTTTCAGTTCAATGTTTTCCGCCCTCGCACAGTCCTTGCGCAGATACCGGAGCGGTCTGTTCATAAAAAAGTGAAAAAGCTCTCTGCTTCGATTTCCATCCGCGAATTCCAGATAGGCCAGCAGGTCTTTGATGACAAAATGATCGTAACGGCTTTTCAGGACTTCCCGCATGACAAAGGGTATTTTGTGATACAGCAGCTTTTCCGCCAGCATACCGCATTCGTAATTGGTCCGGCAGATAACCGCATGCTCTTTAAGCGACTCCGGCCGGCTTTCCGCAACGGTCTGACGCAGCATGCCAAGCAGCGCTTCCTGCTCTTTCTCCTGATCCGGGAAAGACTGTAACAGAACCCCTGCCCCTTCCCGGTGAACAGCCTGAATCTTCTTGGAAAAACGGTTCCGGTTGGCCGCAATCACCTGCATGGAGCACCCGACAATCTGCTCGTGGCAGCGGTAATTGACGTCTAACAGAAGCTGTACGGCCGTCGGATAATCCTTTATAAAGCGCTGCATCATATCCGGTCCGGCTCCCCGGAAGCCGTAAATCGACTGATCATCATCACCCACGATGAACAGATTGTTTTCCGGCAGGGCAAGCATTCGAATGATTTCGTATTGAAGCGGATTGATGTCCTGAAACTCATCGATCATAATATACTCATACCGTTTCTGCCATTTCGCAAGTACATCCGGATGCTCTCTGAACAGCTTCAGGCATAAAAGTCCCATGTCGTCGAAATCCATCTTTCCGAATTCGGAAAGATATCCGTTATAATCCCGGTACAGACTGCGAAGCTCTTCTTCGGAAAACCGATCGTCCGCCAGAAGATCAAATCTTTCTCCGTTATTTTTCAACCGGCTGATCGTTTGCAGAAGATGCTCCGTTTTTTCATGTCCTGCGGATAACGCATTCGCCGGCAGATGGAGAATCTGTGCCAGAAGTTTTCTTTTTTGGTTTTCGGTAATCAGGGTAAACTGACGATATTGCCCGGTCTGTTTCAGAATAGAATAAAAGACTGCATGAAAGGTGCCGAAGGTGATATAAGATGCTGTTTCCTTTTCCAGCTTATAAAACCGCTGCCGCATTTCTCCTGCAGCGGCTTTGGTAAAGGTGATCACCAGAATGCGGGAAGGATCGACTCCGCATTCGGTAATCAGACAGCGGATACGCTGTGTGATCACAAAGGTTTTGCCACTGCCGGGCCCGGCGAGCAACTGCACGGGTCCGCCAGTGGATTCAACCGCTTTCTTTTGTTTGGGATTCATTGTCAATTCAGGCATTCCGTAACTTCTCGATTCCCTTTCTGATTCTTGCAAGAGATTCTTCTTTTCCCAGAATTTCCATGATTTCCGTCGCGCCGGCGGGCGTCATCTGCCTGCCGGATACGGCAGTCCTGATGGGCCACATAACATAGCCGTTCTTGCATTCTTTTCGCGCAACGTAATCGGTCAGCGTCCGATACAGCGCATCGTTGCCATAATCTTCCTGCGCCTCCAGGACAGGAAGCAGATCCTGCAATACCTCAAGGGAAGACGCTTCGCTTGTTTTCATCTTCTTATGGGCATACATTGCCGTATCGTATTCCGGAAGCGCCTCGAAAAAGTCCACCATCTCCCGGATATCGGGAAAGACCTCGATTCGCGTCTTTACCATGGCCGCGATCTTTCGCAGATCGAAATCTCTGGTCAGAACTTCTTTCAGATAAGGCTCCGCCATCTCGTAAAACCGGTCGAAGTCCATTGCTTTCATGTATTCCCCGTTCATCCATTTCAATTTGGTATAATCGAAGACCGCCGGAGATTTGGAGATATGATGGTAATCGAATTTTTCCACCAGCTGTTCCAGACTGAAAATCTCTTCCGTCCCTTCCGGACTCCAGCCTAGCAGCGCCACAAAATTCACCACCGCTTCCGACAAAAAGCCCTGCTCAATCAGATCTTCGTAGGAGGAATGACCGCAGCGCTTCGACAGCTTCTGATGCTCTTCGTCCGTAATCAGCGGGCAGTGCACATATTTTGGAACCTCCCATCCGAAAGCCTCATAGAGACGATTATACTTCGGAGAGGAAGAAAGGTACTCATTTCCCCGGACCACATGGGTGATACCCATCAGATGATCGTCCACCACATTGGCAAAATTGTAGGTCGGAAATCCGTCGGACTTAATCAAAATCATATCATCCAGTTCCGCATTGTCCACGGAAATATCTCCATAAATATCATCGTGAAATTCAGTCCTTCCCTCCGTCGGATTGTTCTGCCTGATGACATACGGTTTTCCCGCCTTTAAGTTCGCCTCCACTTCTTCTCGGGAAAGATGCAGGCAGTGTTTGTCATATACATTGATCTCTTTTCCGGCCACTTCTCTTGTCAGTGTGGCAAGCCGTTCTTTATCACAGAAACAATAATAAGCTTCTCCTCTGTCGATGAGCTGCTTTGCATATTCAAGATACAGGCCCTGTGCCTGTCTTTCGCTCTGCACATAAGGACCGACCCCTTTATCCTTATCGGGTCCCTCATCATGAATCAATCCGGTCTTTTCCAGCGTACGGTAAATAATCTCCACCGCGCCTTCCACATAACGTTCCTGATCGGTATCTTCAATCCTCAAAATGAAATCGCCGCCCTCATGTTTTGCGATCAGATAGGCATAAAGCGCTGTTCTTAAATTGCCGACATGCATCCGGCCTGTCGGGCTCGGCGCATATCTGGTTCTGATTTTCTGCATGGTCTATTGTGCTCCTTTTTATTTCTGTTATTTTTTATCCGGTATTTTCTGTTCCGCAGCCGCCTTGAAACTGCCGACCGCTTTGGCTGCCTGCGGAATCGCTATATTCGTACCCGCTCCGGCGATACATCCTCCAGGACAGGCCATTCCCTCGATCAGACAGCCGTTCTTCTTGCCGGCCTTGGCAAGCATCAGCATCTTCCGGCACTCGGACAGGCTTTCCGCATGCTCGATGTGTACCTCCACATCCGGATAATATTCCCGGACGCACTCCTCGATAGCGTTTGCAACACCGCCGGCGACGCCGTATCCCCGTCCCGCTCCCGTAGCGCCTTTCAGTTCGTCCAATGCCTGAATTTCTTTTAACAAAATGCCTCTTGCCTCAAACATGCCGACAAGCTCCTCAAAGGTGATCACAAAATCCACATCGGAACGAATGGTCCTTCTGGACGCCTCCAGCTTCTTGGAAGCACAGGGTCCGATAAAAACAACTCTGGCATCGGGATGCTCCTCTTTAATCACACGCGCCGTCGCAACCATCGGTGTCAGGGCGTTGGATATTTTATCGATCGTCTCCGGGAAAAATTTCTTCGCAAGCATTGACCAGGATGGACAACAGGATGTCAGGCTGAACGGCAGACTGCCTGTGGCAACCTCTTTCGCATAATGCTCCGCTTCCGCCAGCGCGCCCATATCCGCGCCGATGGCCGTCTCGTATACATCCAGAAATCCAAGCTCCTTCAATGCGGTCTTGAGCATATCCGGTGTCACATCCGGCCCGAACTGGCCTGCAAATGCCGGCGCTACCTGCGCGATTATCTTCTGTCCGGACTGAATGGCCCGGATCAGCTGAAAAATCTGTGATTTATCTGCAATCGCTCCAAACGGACAGTTTACCATGCACTGTCCGCAGGAAACGCATAATTCATTATCGATCACCGCCCGGCCTTTTTCGTCGTTCTTGATCGCGTTGACGCCGCAGGCTCCGGCACAGGGCCGAACCTGATGGGAAATCGCATCATACGGACAGATTGCCTTGCATTTTCCGCATTTAATACATTTTTCCTGATCGATTACGCTCTTTCCGTTCTTCATGGAAATGGCGTCCCGCGGACATACCTCCCTGCAGGGATGAGCCACGCAGCCCATACATTTATCCGTTACCTGATAACGGTTTTCCGGACAGGCATTACATGCCGAAGGAATGACCTGCATCAGCGGCGGCTCATAGTATTTCTCGGAGATATTGCTTTCCTCCAGTCCCTGTGTCAGATGGACAGGCTGATTTTCCGGCCGCAGGGAAAGCCCCATCGCCAGCCGGATGCGCTCCCGCACAATGGCACGCTCCCTGTATATGCTCTCATACTCCGACTCGTCATAATCCACGATTTTATAAGGCAGAGCTTCCACATCATCTTTTAAATTATCCGAAGTATACGCCAGATTGGCAACTTCCTTGAAAATCCGGCGTCTGTTCTTACGAACCTGGGTATCTATTCCTCTCATACGCATGACCTCACTTGTATCTCTATTCTTGCACAAACCGGGACGGAAGTCAACAACTCTGCGCAGAGAGTGCCTCCATGTACTTTTAATCAGCCGTCAGCCTACCATGCGGCGCATATTTCCTTTGGAGGCACGCTTCCGCTCCGTGAAAATGCGTAGCGGTACTAAGTTCAAAAGGCGCATAGCGCCTTTTTCACTAAGGACCGACGCTTTTCAAGGACCTCCGCCGGAAATATGCGCCGCATGGTAGGCTGACGGCTGATTGCGACCACGCTACGCCTTCCGTCTCCGGAACCAGATGATAAATCCGCACAGCAAAAAGACTGCCGGCAGAACAAGTACGGACAGCAGGCCGACAATTGCCGCGGCTCCTGTGGAAAAGGTCAGCATGGCAGAATACGGCTTCATCGGAATCAAAAGCGCATCAGTCCCGTCCTGCTCCACCAGCTCTCCTATGATATTGCCGAATGCTTTCACATTGTTTCCCGGCACGATACTGTCCGCATCCTCCGTAAAGAAATAATCGACCGCTATGATAATGCCGTTGGAAATCCGGTTCTCATCCACTGTCTTTTCCGCCCGCATCGCAATGACGAAGGGACCATCCGCATCATTTTCCGTTTTTCGGAAATCAGCCGCCGTCTCGAGTTCTTCCTGGCTGTATGCCCTGACATAAGAAGTTTCGCCGGTCCGAAGCAGGGGGGCATAGGAAATTCCCTGCGCCTCCTCTTCATAAAGAAGTCCCTGCGCATAAGGCGTAAACACAATCGATCCGGCTATCGCTTCCGTCATTCTGTCAGATACGATCTCCGGAAACAACAGATAGGGAATCTGTCCGTAATAGCGATTCGAATCCTCCTCCAGAATAATACCTTCCGTCAGAGAAACGCCATAATAAGCAAGAATTCGTTCAAAATTGGGCAGCTCCGTCTCCGTCCAGGCGGGAATAATGATTATGCTGCCCCCTTTTTCCAGATAATCCAGAATTTTGTTCACGTCATCTTCCGAATAATCGTTTAACGGCGCATTCAGAATAAGTGCCTGCGCATCCTCCGGCACCTGATCGACCGATAACAGCAAAAGCGGCTCACAATCGATATTTTTCTTCTGCACCGCCTGCCGGAACTGCCCCTCCAGTTCCAGTTCATCATGACCGCCAACCGCGTACAGCTTCGGCATCGCATCCGTCGTAACATATTGGAGGGCGGACACAATCTGTCCTTCTCCGTCATATCCGGTAATCTGATATTCATAGGAAGATAGATACTCATAGCCGTAAATCGTATCATAATCAACGACTCTGCTCCGGTCCGGGCCCACAACGATCAGACTGTTCGAAGCAGGCTCCGTTTCGGTATAATTGGAATAAAACAGCGGATTGACGAGCGGGTCCACATAAGTTACCGCAATGTGCTCCGAGGAAGACTCAAGCCTTCTGAGCGTTTTATCGAGATTTTCATCCTTATAGTTCTCATTCGCCATTACATAGATCCGGATATCCTCCGTTATTTCTGATACGAGTGCTTTCGTTTCCTCTGTCAGCGTATACATTTTATTAGAAGTAACATCCAGTGAGGTGATTGCTTCCGGCAGTTTTTCGGCAACGATATTGACCATTACAGTCAGTACCGCTGTCAGAACGACCAGACCGCTGTCATACAGGACGATCTTTTTTCCTCTTCCGGACATACCATATCTGCGCTTCCGTATGGAGCATGCCGTACAGAACAGAAAAAAAACGGTCAACGACAGATCATATACAACGGAGGGCACATACAGGACGCCTCCCGTCATTTTTTCGAACCGTCCTACCATATCAAAAGCGCTCAGAAATCCGGTTACAAGATTTCCGGTCCGGGAGATCATACTGTTTATTCCCGACATCATATATCCCAGAAACAGGAAGATGAAGGTCAGTACCGACGCAATCATCGGGCTTTCCGTCAGGGAAGAAAAAAACAGGCCGGCTGCCAGCGCGAACATGCCGTACAGAAAAAAGCCAAGCAGCGCCGTATAGGATACTCCCATTCCGAACTCCCCGAAAAAAGACAGGATCACCGGAATGATGCAAAGAATCAATACCGGCACCGCATAAACCGTCAACACAGCCAGATATTTTCCAAACACGATCTTTTCCGTCGTCACAGGCGCGGTCAAAAGCAGCTGGTCCGTCTTCTGCTTCCGCTCTTCCGCCAGACTCCGCATCGTCAGAACCGGCACCGCAAACAGAAATAAAAAAATACTGCCCCGTAATACGGAAACAATCGTCGGTTCCCCATATAACATATTAAAATAAGTGAAATAGATTCCCATAAGCAGCAGAGCTGCCGCAAGATAGAGCCAGCCGGTCAGAGAATGAAAAAAAGCCCCGATTTCCCGCTTATAAATCGCCTTCATCTATGTCCGCCTCCTTTTCTTCCGTCAGCTGTAAAAAAATATCCTCCAGCGTTTCCCCGACTCTGTTCATGGATACCACCGGCATGTCCCGCTTCGCAAAGGCCATTGACAGTTCACTGCGAATATCCGTATCGTCCTTTGCCGTAACGCACAGCCGAATGCTGTCAGCCTCTGCCGTTTCCTCAAACTGCCAGGATATGATATGCTTCGTTTCCTTCATCAATTCTTCCGCCTGCTCCCGGCTCCCCCGCGCGGTCAGTTCAATCCGTATGGATTTTCTCATTAATTTCTGCAGTCCCTCCGGCGAATCACTGGCAACCAGTCTGCCTTTTGAAAGAATCATAATATGATCACATACGGTACTGACTTCGGATAAAATGTGGGAACTCAAAAGAATAGTATGATCTCCTGCAAGCCTGAAAAGCAGCTCTCTGATTTCATGAATCTGTCTGGGGTCCAGACCTGTCATCGGCTCGTCCAATATCATGATTTCCGGATAACCAATCATCGCCTGCGCAAGTCCCGTTCTCTGCTTATAGCCTTTCGAAAGATTTTTGATCAGACGATTTTTCACATCTGAAATTCCGGTAAACCGCATGATTTCCTGAATCTGTTCCTGCTGTCTCTTTTGGGGCACCTGCTTTAGTTCTGCCACAAAGCGCAGGTACTCAAGCGCCGTCATGTCCGGATACAGCGGAGGTACCTCCGGCAGATAGCCGATATGGCGCTTCGCTTCTTCCGGCTGCTCCAGCATATCAAAACCACAGATCTCAACCGTACCTTCCGCAGCCGCCAGATATCCTGTCATGATATTCATCGTCGTTGTTTTTCCGGCCCCGTTCGGTCCTAAGAATCCGTATATCCGCCCCTTT
>CALDLG010000074.1 GCA_937910785.1 uncultured Lachnospiraceae bacterium
AAATGTCTGCTTTACGCGTTGAACGGCGGTGTTGATGAAGTTACCAAGAAACAGGTTGGTCCGAAATACCGTCCGGTAGTCGGCGATGTTCTTGATTATGACGATGTTTACAGCAAATTCATGGATATGCTTGAGTGGCAGGCAGATGTGTATGTAAATACACTGAACATTATCCACTATATGCATGACAAATACTGCTATGAGAGAGCGGAAATGGCTCTTCACGACAGAGACGTTAAGCGTTACTTCGCTACCGGTGTTGCAGGACTTTCCATCGTTGCTGACTCCTTATCAGCAATCAAATATGCGAAGGTTGAGCCGATCAGAGACGAAGACGGCATTATCGTTGACTTCAAGACAACCGGCGAATTCCCGAAATATGGTAATGATGATGACCGCGTTGACCTGATTGCACAGGACATCGTTCATAAATTCATGACAGCGATCAGAAGACATCATACCTATCGTGAAGGTGTTCCGACAACCTCTATCCTGACAATTACTTCTAACGTAACTTATGGTAAGGCTACCGGTAACACACCTGACGGACGTAGAAAAGGAGAGCCTTTTGCACCCGGCGCTAACCCGATGCATGGACGTGACACACATGGTGCGGTAGCTTCTCTGTCTTCCGTATCCAAGCTTCCTTTCAAGGATGCACAGGATGGTATTTCCAATACCTTCACCATCATTCCTGGCGCACTTGGCAAAGAAGATCAGGTATTTGCAGGAGATATCGAATTAGATCTGAACAAATAACAGGGTAAAACGAAATCAATAAAAAGTAAGGTGGATGTTATGGACGATAAGCAAATGATTGATGATTTTGTTAAAATGTTGGATTCCGGTATGGCACAGGGCGTCGGACATGTAAATGTCAGTGTTGATGAAGAGTCCGATGCTTCCAAAAATGTACAGACCATGGGGTGTACGGATTGTTCCAGAACACCTCTGGCGTGCAGCGTACCGACTTTGGAGCAGGGATTGGATGACTTCCACTGATACTGATAAAATAAAAGGAGGAAACAGACAATGGCAGCAGAAAATACAGCTCAGGTAGATAACCTGGTATCTTTATTGGATGGTTATGCAACAAAGGGTGGTCACCACCTCAACGTTAACGTATTGAACAGAGATACCTTACTGGATGCTCAGAAACATCCGGAGAACTATCCTCAGTTGACAATCCGCGTTTCCGGATATGCCGTTAATTTCATTAAATTAACACCGGAACAGCAGGCAGACGTTATTTCCCGTACGTTCCATGAGAGCATCTGATCTCAGAGTTCGTGAGTAAAGCAGGAAGCAAACCGCAGGGCGCCGAATCTTCGACGCCCTGTTTTATTTCCGTTTTGGATGACGGCCGGACCGGATTTCCGTTTTCTTCCGGCCGCATGGTTCCGGCAAATCTTCCTGCGGCGTAATTCTGATAAAAGACTGGTTTTTTTATCCGGTACAGGTTATACTATAGCTATCCTACGGAATACCGTCGAACAGACCGGTACTTTATAGCATCTTTATTGGTGTGAAAATTTATTAACTCATGGAAAGAAGGCGTTATTATGCAGGGAAGAATTCACTCTTTGGAAAGTTTTGGAACGGTAGACGGGCCAGGCGTCAGATTTGTCGTCTTTGTACAGGGATGCCCGATGCGGTGCGCTTACTGCCATAATCCCGATACCTGGGATATGAATGGCGGCACACTGATGGAGCCGTCCTATATTATTGAACAATATGAACGGAATATCAGCTTCTACAAAGGAGGCGGCATTACGGTAACGGGCGGTGAACCGCTAATGCAGGTCGATTTCCTGCTTGACCTGTTTACGCTTGCCAAAAAGAAAAATATCCACACCTGTATCGACTCCTCCGGCATTGCCTACAAACCGAACGGCAATCCGGAATGGCTGGCCAAGCTGGACAAACTGATGACTCTGACGGACCTTGTCATGCTCGACATCAAACATATTAACCCGGAAAAGCATAAAGAGCTGACATCTCAGCCAAACGAAGGCATTCTGGCTTTTGCCCGGTATCTGAATGAAAAAAATGTCGATATGTGGATACGCCACGTTATCGTTCCCGGCGTTACCGATGACGATCAGTATTTGTATGAACTCGGCTATTTTATCGGTGAATTTCAGAATCTGAAGGCATTGGATGCCCTTCCCTATCATACAATGGGAGAGAGCAAATACGAGAAGCTGGGTATGGAATATAAACTGAAAGGCGTTCCTGCCATGGAGAAAAAGGATCTTCTTGAGAAAAAAGAAGTCATCCTGAAAGGTATCCGGGAACGGCGTAAAGAACTGGATCTGTAAAAAATTGGGCTTGTATATTCCCTATTTTGCTATTATAATGGTATTGATAATTTTATATCAAAATGATCTGTATGATAAAAGGAGGATAATGATTATGGCTTATGTAATTGGTGATGCTTGTGTAGCTTGCGGCGCTTGTGAGGCTCAGTGCCCGGTAGGTGCAATCAGCATGGGTGACGGCAAATTTGAAATTGATGCTGACAAATGCATCGATTGTGGTTCCTGCGCAGGAACATGCCCGACCGGCGCTATTTCTCAGGGTTAATCAACACAGAATCAGATAAAAAACAAAAAAGCATTCGTCCCTGCATCTTTTCCTGCATGGCCGAATGCTTTTTATTTTGTTTAATGTTTCAAAAAGAATATTTTTTTCTTTTCTTTTTTTGCCCTGTCCGGCTTTTCTTTCAGCTTATAATGCTGCCTTAACATTTCATCCACTTTGCGGTAATGCTCCTCCTCGCGTTTCCAGTGCTCTTCCTCACGCTCTTCTCTCATTCGAAACTGATAATCCAGTTCCTTTAAAATGCTCTCCTTAATCTCCGCGCCGAGTTCCTTATTGGCATTCTTCACAGTCTCCACCATCATGTGCTGAAGCAGAGACTGTAAACGATTGGCCTTCTCCTCCCGGCTTACTTCCTCCGACAGAGAAACAATATATTTCTGTTTTCGTCCAACAATGTAATCAAGTGCCTTTTCTTCCGCTGACGCAGCTTCCGGGGAAAGCGGCCTGCCCTCCTCCGGCTGATTCGTACCGTCCTCTCCGGCCTGCTCCTTCTGCAAAATGTTTTTAATTGCCCGAAGCTGTAAGCCCTGCTCCTTCAGCAGTTTAATCTCCCTGAACCGGCTGACATCCTCCATCGTGTAATAGCGGTGCCCCATGTCGTTTCTTTTGATCGGAAGCTCCAGTTCATCTTCCCAGTATCGAAGAACATGACTTTCTACCTGTACCTGTTTTGCCGCCTCCGAAATCAATAATGTCTCCTGTTTCATATGTTACTCCCTTCTGTCTGTCCCGCAGACTCCCTGATAAGCGCAAAGAGACAGGCCTGATCAGGCTTGTCTCTTTTGTAAAGTATAATATAAGCTTTTTTGACTATCTTTCCTTGTTTCCAAATTTGGTAAAATCAGGTAACCATACCAGCTCTACCGTACCGATAGGACCGTTTCTCTGTTTGGCTATAATGATTTCCGAAATATTCTTCCGGTCCGTATCTTTATTGTAGTAATCATCGCGATAGATAAACATCACCACATCGGCATCCTGCTCAATTGCTCCGGATTCACGAAGATCGGACAGCATTGGCCGATGATCCGGTCTCTGCTCCACCGCACGGCTAAGCTGCGACAACGCCATAACAGGCACGTTGAGTTCTCTGGCCAATGCTTTCAGGGAACGGGAAATATCGGATATTTCCTGCTGCCTGGAATCGGTGCTGCGGCCGCTTCCGGACATCAGCTGCAGATAATCGATAATAATCATGTCGAGCTGAAAATCCAGCTTATATCTGCGGCATTTGGAGCGAAGCTCCGAAATACTGATTCCCGGCGTATCATCAATAATCAACTTGGATTTTCCGATGACGCCCGCGCTCTCGATAAGCTTCTCCCACTCTTCATCCGACAGATTCCCCGTCCTCAGATGCTGAGAATCCACTTTGGACTCCATCGAAAACAGACGATTCACAAGCTGTTCCTTGGACATTTCCAGACTGAAAATCGCCACCGTCCGGTTCTGTCTGAATGCAACATATTCAGCGATATTCAGAACAAACGCAGTCTTCCCCATAGAGGGTCTTGCAGCGATCAGAATCAGGTCGGAAGGCTGCATTCCGGCAGTTTTATAATCCAGATCAATAAATCCCGTTGCGACGCCCGTTACGTTTCCTTTGTTATGGGAAGCCTTCTCAATTCGGTCCATAGCATTCATTACGACCTGTCTGATCGGTACAAAATCTTCCGTATTTCTGCGCTGTACCAGATCAAATATCCGTTTCTCCGTATTCTCCAGAATGACTTCCAGACTTTCTTTTCCCACATAACAGGTATTGGCTATATCTTCATTTATCTTAATCAACCGGCGGAGCGTGGATTTCTCCGCTACAATATTGGCATAATACTTGATATTCGCGGAGGTTGGCACCGCCCTGATCAGATCTCTTACGAACTCCAGACTGCTGACTTCCGGCGGTACATCCTTCTCTTTAAGCCTGTCCTGAATCGTTACCAGATCGGCTGGTTTTCCTTCATCATTGAGCTCCACCATCGTTTCAAAAAGGATGCCGTACTGCTTACTGTAAAAGTCTTCCCCTGTAATAATCTCCGAAGCAATCACGATCGCTTCCCGGTCCATAATCATCGATCCGATCACCGACTGCTCCGCTTCAATGCTGTGCGGCAGTATTCTTTTCAGCAATGCCTCTTCTACTGTCTGTGGCATTTCATCCCATCCCTTTACTATTCTTCAATGACCTTTACCTTCAGTTTTCCTGTTACCTTCGTGTGAAGCTTTACATTGACTTCATAAACGCCGAGAGATTTGATCGCTTCCGGAAGCTGGATTTTCTTCTTATCCAGTTCCAGCGCACACTGCTTTTTCGCTTCCTCCGCGATCTCCTTGGAAGAAATGGAACCGAAGGTCTTACCGCCCTCTCCGGATTTCATCTTAACGACAACTTCTTTTGTTTCCAATACTCTGGCCAGCTCCTGCGCCGCCTCCAGCTGCTGCTTCGCAATCTTCTCTTCATTTGCCTTCTGCAGTTTTAAATCATTCATATTTTTAGAGTTTGCCTCTAAGCCCAGCTTCTTCGGCAATACGAAATTTCTTGCATACCCGTCGCTGACTTCGACGATCTCTCCCTTTTTTCCCAGGGACTTTACGTCCTGTAATAAAATAACTTTCATATTCTTACCTCGCTTTCTCTATCGCAGCTATAGGAATCCCGCTCCGCCATTCTCAGCTGAGCTCTCCCTCTTCTATCATCGTATCCAGAGTTCTCTTAATGATTGCGATACCATCCGGAATATCACATTCCAGCTGACAGCCCGCCATATTCATATGACCTCCGCCTCCCATTCGCTCTGCGACCACCTGCACGTTTGCCTCATCGATAGAACGTGCTGAAACAAAGATCTTCCCGTTATATTCCGTCAGCACAAAGCTCGCTTTAACTCCTTTAATATTCAGCAGCTCATTGGCTGCCTGTGCCCCCACGATCGTAGGATTCTGCACATGTTCTCCCCGACAGACAGTAATCGCATAGGACTGGCGGTATATTTCCGCCTGACTGACCGCATCCGCTTTCGTCTTATACTCGATGGCATCATCACGAAATAATTTCCGGACCCTCGTCACATCCGCTCCGTTACGCCGCAGAAAAGCAACCGCCTCAAAGGTTCTGACACCGGCCTTCGCCATGAAATTATCCGTATCGATCATAATGCCCGCATAAAGGCAGTCCGCCTCCTCCGGCCTGATACGCAGCGTATCGCTCGTATACTGCAAAATTTCGGAAACCATTTCACAGGTGGAAGAAGCATAAGCTTCAATATAAGATAACGTCGCATTTTCAATCACCTCCGAGCCCTGTCGGTGATGGTCAAACACAACAATAGAGTTACAGTGCTTTAACAGATCCGGACACTCCGTAATACTCGGCTTATTTACATCAACCACAACGAGTACCGAATTTCCTCCAATCATTTCAAGCGCCTGTGCGCCCGTTATGATCATGCTGTCCTCATATTCGTTATTGTTAATAAAAATATCGACCATCGGCTTCATGGACGACGTAACGTCATTCAATACGATATGCGCCTGCTTGCCAAGTGTTTTCGCAATTCGATAAATACCGACCGATGCGCCGAAACTGTCCGTATCTCCCATACGATGTCCCATGACATAAATCTCGTCCTTGATGGAGATGATTTCCTTTAAAGCATGCGCCTTAACTCTTGCCTTGACACGGGTACTCTTCTCAATCTGCTGGCTCTTTCCGCCGTAATAAAGAACACTCTCCGGCATCTTCATAACGGCCTGGTCGCCACCGCGCCCCAGCGCCAGATCAATCGCATTTCTCGCAAACTCATAGTTCTGCGCGTAGGTCAGTCCGCTCATGCCGACACCGATGCTGATCGTAACAGCCATCTCATTACCGATGTTAACCGTCTTCACATCTTCCAGCAGATCGAAACGATTCTCCTGCAAAACAGAGACCGACTTTTTCTTCATAATAACAAGATACTTATCTTTCTCCATCTTCCTGCAGATACCGTCCAGTGCCGCTATATACTTATTTACCTTTCTGTCAATCAGAGCGATCAAAAGCGATCTGCGGACCTCTTCCACGCTCTCAAGGGCCTCTTCATAATTATCAAGATAGATCAGCCCTATTGCAAGGCTCTGGTCATCCACTTCCTGCAGGGCAATTTTTAAGGCGGTTTCATCGAACAGATACAGCGCAATCAGATAGCCGTCATAGCCCTTTGCCTCGATAATATCACTGTTTTCCGCCATCTCCTTTAGCGAGATCTTCTTGAGCCTCGCGATATAATTCCGTTCTTCGTAATCAACGTCAAATTCTACTTCCTCTTCCTCAATATTTCCCGGAAGCCTGTCCTTTGTAATAGAAGGAAAAAGTGAAGTAATCGATTTTCGATATCCTTTTTCCTTATCAACGGCTCTCTCAAACGCGATGTTTGTCCAGATAATCTTGCCGTTCTCATCAAGCAGCGCATGGGGCAGGTCCAGATCCCGCAGCAGCCTTCTCTGGATCTGTCCATACTGTGTCGCAAAGCTGATCAGCTCATTGATAATGATCGGCTTATTATAGAACATCAGGGAAAGAATAATGGCGAGATAAAAAACGATAAAGCAGCTCAATATCAGTCCTGCGCGGATATCGATAAAATAAATTAATACATCTACTGCTATCAGCAGAAATCCAAGATACAAAGAAGACTGTAAATAGGATTTCATTCTTCCTTTTAACTTTATACTGTTTTTCATAATAGCCTCTTGTCCGTATTTTCCCGATTTGTATACATACTTCCCCAGTTTCGATTACATAACATCATAAGTATAACATTTTTTGGAAGCTGACGCCACATCAATATGTAGTTTCATTTCTCCTTTTTTTGACATCATATAGAGTTCACCCATGCCAGGCGAACAAAAGGCGGAGCTTCTTTCCGCTCCGCCTTTGAATAACTATCTTTGATGATTCTTTTCGAAGAATACAGCATCCTTAATCCTGAACATAAGGCATCAACGCTACATGTCTCGCACGCTTGATCGCTACGGTCAGAGCTCTCTGATGCTTAGCGCAGTTTCCGGTAATTCTTCTGGGCAGGATCTTGCCTCTCTCAGATACATATCTTTTTAACTTATTGACATCTTTGTAATCAATCAGGTTGTCTTTGCCACAAAAAACACAGACTTTTTTTCTTCTGCGGATTCCGCCTTTTCTCTTTGCAGGGAAATCGGGCTTTTCTGTTTTATTATAAGCCATATCATTTACCTCCTATCAAAAATTAGTTAAATGGCAGTTCCTCATCAATTCCATCCGGAATATTCATGAAGCCGTCACCTGCTGCTGCCGGGGCCGGTCTGCTGCTTCCGCCGGAGAATCCTCCGTCGCCCGCCATGCCGCTGTTCTTACTCTCCGCAAATTCCTGATCCTCCACAACAACATCCGTCGTATATACCTTGACGCCGTCTTTGTTGGTATAACTGCCTGTCTGGATGCGGCCTGTAATCGCAATCTTGATTCCCTTGCGGAAATATTTCTCCGCAAACTCCGCCGCTTTGCCAAAAGCAACGCAGCCAATAAAATCTGCGGTATTTTCATCTCCGTTCCGGTTGAATCTTCGATCAACAGCTAATGTATATCTGGCAACTGCCGTAGCGTTTTCCCCCTGAGAGTACCTTATTTCAGGGTCTCTCGTCAAACGCCCCATAAGGATAACTTTATTCATAAGTACCTCTTTCTACTTTTTCTCGTCTTGTCTCACGCACAAGTATCTGATTACATTGTCCATAATACGAACACGGCTCTCAATTTCCGCCGGGACAGTGCTTTCAGCGTCGAACTGGATAAAGTAGTAGAATGCTTCTTTCATTTTCTGCACTTCATAAGCTAATCTTCTCTTACCCCAGTCATCAACATTCGTAACTTGTCCACCGAATCTTTCGATCAGAGCCTTGCATTTGTCTACTGTGGCAGCTCTTTCGTCATCTTCGATTTTCGCACTAACAACAACGGCTAATTCATATTTGTTCATGCCTGTTACCTCCTTTTGGTCTCTGGCCCCTTCGGTGCGGAAGGAGCAAGGATAAATTTTGACTGTTTGTTAAATTATAACATCACGGACCATTATAATACCATATTATCTTTGACTTTTCAATGTTTTTGAAGAAATTTTTCCCGGAATCTACCGAATTTTTCCGTTTGTTTCCCGTTTTCCCGACTTTTCAGGAATCCCCGCGCAGAATCTCCCTTACATTCTTCTCCACCAGTCTGCGGGCAATCATAATCTGATGCCCGCAGCCTTTGCATTTTAAACGGAAATCCGCTCCGATGCGCAGCACTTCCCACTCCTTCGAACCACAGGGGTGCTGCTTCTTTAACTTTACAATATCGCCTGCCTGAATATCCATTTCTACCTCACAGTCATTCTCTGCCCGCTCCGGAAAGCATTATGATAAACTGCCAAAAATTTCTCCGATGCTCCCCTGTACGACCAAATCCGCCATCCGGTCGCGGGGTGTCGGCGTCTTGTTAATCAATATGAGTTTATTCCCCCGGTAATAATCAATCAACCCCGCCGCCGGATAAACCGCAAGCGAAGTTCCTCCGATAATCAGCACATCCGCTTCACTGATATAATGTACCGCATCCTCAAGCGTTTTCTGATTCAGTCCCTCTTCATACAGTACAACGTCCGGTTTGATACTTCCTCCGCAGGTACAGGCCGGTACGCCTTCCGAATGCAGAATATACTCCGCATCATAAGATTTCCCGCAATCCTCACAATAGTTGCGGTGCACGGAACCGTGCAGCTCCAGCACGACATTGCTTCCCGCCGCCTGATGCAGTCCGTCGATATTCTGCGTGATAACCGCCTTCAGCTTTCCCTCACGCTCCCATTGCGCGAGCTTCAAATGCGCCGCATTGGGTTTTGCATCGAGGCAGAGCATTTTATCCCGGTAAAACCGATAAAATTCCGCCGTATTTTTCCGGTAAAAGGTATGACTCAAAATCGTCTCCGGCGGATAATCATATTTCTGATTATACAGTCCGTCCACACTTCGAAAATCCGGTATGCCGCTTTCGGTGGAGACCCCTGCTCCCCCGAAGAAGACAATATAATTGCTGTTTTGAATTATTTCATTTAACTGTTGTATTTCGCGCCCCATAATATACCTCCGTTTCCGACTCCGTTACTCTCCAAGCCCCAGTCTGTTAACCGCGGAAAAGATGGCTCTGACCGAAGCTCTCGTAATATTCGAGCTTACGCCCACACCATATGTGACCTTTCCGCTGTTGACGTCCAACAGATGGATATATGCCGCTGCCTGGGAATTGGAACCGCTCTGCAGCGCATGCTCTTCATAATCCAGAATCTTGATATCCACGGAGAGCGTCTCCTGCAGTCCTCTCTTGGCCGCGTCAATTGGTCCGTTTCCGACTGCCTCGAATACCTTTTCCACGCCATGATCGGTATAAGTAACCGCTACTTTCGTGTCAAATTCGGTCTTGGTATGATCGCTTAAATCGTCCATACGCAGCTTCCGGAAGTGAATCGGCTCCTTCTGGTCCAGATATTCCCGACGGAAACAGTCCATAATCTGGTCCGGTGAGACTTCACCCTGTTTCTCGGAAATTTCCTGAATGACATTGGCAAATTCCTTATGCATGGCTTTGGGCAGCTTGAATCCGAAATAAGTATCCATGATAAACGCAACGCCGCCTTTACCGGACTGAGAGTTGATCCTCACGATCGGCTCGTATTCCTTCCCGATATCGGCCGGATCGATCGGAAGGTAAGGAACCTGCCAGATCTTGCTGTCACGCTCTTTCATAGCCTTTACGCCCTTATTAATTGCATCCTGATGGGACCCGGAAAAGGCGGTAAACACCATTTTCCCCGCATAGGGATGCCTGGGATGTATCGGGATCTTGCAGCATCTCTCATATATTTCAATGCTTTCGTTGATATGCTCAATCTTCAGCTTCGGATCAAGCCCCTGCGAAAACATATTGTATGCAATATTCAGAATATCCACATTACCGGTCCGCTCCCCGTTTCCGAATAATGTTCCTTCCACACGCTCCGCTCCCGCAAGCAGCGAAAGCTCCGCGCTCGCAACGCCGGTTCCTCTGTCATTATGCGGATGAACGCTCAGAATAATGCTCTCTCTGTTCTTGAAATGTTTATTCATCCATTCGATCTGGTCCGCGTAAACATTGGGCGTATTCATCTCCACGGTGGAGGGAAGGTTAATAATAATCGGATTCTCTTTATCCGCCCCCCATGTTTCCTGAACGGCCGTGCAAATCTCCAGCGCGAAATCCAGCTCCGTACCGGTAAAGCTTTCCGGAGAATATTCCAGAACGATCTTACCGGGGAATTTTTCCGCACGCTCCTTTACCATTTTCGTGCCTTCTACCGCAATATTGATAATCTGTTCCCTGTTCATATGGAACACAACATCCCTCTGCAGGGTAGAAGTGGAATTATAAATATGAACAATCGCCTGCTTACACCCCTCAATCGCCTCAAAAGTTCTGTCTATCAGCTCTTCGCGGCACTGGGTAAGCACCTGTACCATCACGTCATCAGGAATCATTCTGCGGTCTACAAGCTGACGCAGAAAGTCAAATTCGATCTGACTCGCCGCCGGAAATCCGATCTCGATCTCCTTGAAGCCGAGCTTGATCAGATAATGAAAAAATTCAATCTTTTCCTGTACGATCATCGGATCGATCAATGCCTGATTTCCGTCACGCAGATCCACACTGCACCAGACAGGCGCCTTTACGATCTCCTTCCCCGGCCATTCTCTCTCCGGGTAAACGACCACCGGGTTTTTACGATATCTCTGATAATTTAACATAATATATCCTCCCTTTTTGCATGATTCCACTCTTTGGCAAAATTTCCAAATTATAAAAGCCCGTCAATACAACGGGCTTAATCTGAGCACTATTCTCCGAGACCACTCTCTATGGCGCCGATGAGAGCCTTTAACGCTTCCTCTTCATCCTCACCGTCACATACAAACTCAATCTCATCTCCACACTTCACACATGCTCCCAACACGCTCAATACGCTCTTGGCATTCGCTGTATTTTCCTTAAACGAAAATGTAATTAAAGACTTGAACTTCATTGCCTCCTTACATAGGATGCCTGCTGGTCTCAGGTGTAGCCCGGTAGGATTTTTAATAACTACTTTTTGACTTACCATACCCTCAATACCTCCAATTCATTTTATCTGTGTTCTGCCCATACAGAAGATTTATCCAATTCTTCGAAATACGTTCTCTTTACCCTTTACTATACCATTTTCCCTATGCGATTACAACATAATATTCTGGATCAAATCCGCCAGTTTACGGGCCTCCGCCTCAATCATCTTCTGGTCTTTTCCCTCGATCATAACGCGCACAAGCGGTTCCGTTCCGGAAGGTCTGATCAGGACACGTCCCTCCCCCGCAAACTTCTTGTCGAGCGCAGCAATCGCATCCGCAATTTCCGGGTACTCCATATAATGTTCCTTCTTATGGTTAGGCACCTTGGCATTCAGAAGAGCCTGCGGCATAACCTCCATGATCTTTGCCAGTTCCGACAGCGGTTTCTGCGTTTCCACAACCACCTGCAGAAGATGCAGCGCACTGAGGAGTCCATCCCCCGTCGTATTCTCATCCAGGAAAATAATATGGCCGGACTGCTCACCGCCCAGGCTCGCGCCCATTTCACGCATTCTTTCCAGAACATACCGGTCTCCTACCTTCGTCTGCTCGATGCGAATACCATTCTTATCCCCCATCAGGAAAAATCCGAGATTGCTCATGACGGTAGCCACGATCGTATCTAACTTCAGTTTTCCCTGCGCTTTCATATGATTGCCGACGATCGCCATGATCTGATCTCCATCGACAATCTTGCCGCTTTCATCCACAGCCAGCAGACGATCCGCATCACCATCAAAAGCAAGACCGAGATTCGCCTTTTCATATACAACTCTCGCCTGCAGCTCTTCCATATGTGTCGAACCGCAGTTGGCATTGATATTGGTTCCGTCCGGATTCGTATGAATCGCAACGATCTCCGCGCCCAATTCCTTCAACGCCTCTATGGAAGTATAAAAAGCAGCGCCCTCCGCGCAGTCCACAACGATTTTCATGCCTGTCAGATCCACCTTGACCGCCTGAATCGCATGGTTTATATATTCCTCTCTGGCATCGGTACGATACTTGATCTTACCAACTCCCGCACCGATTGGGAACTTAATCCCCTGCATACCGCTGCGAATTAATTCTTCAATTTCATCTTCCAGAGAATCCGGAAGCTTATACCCGTTTCCATCGAAAAACTTGATCCCGTTAAATTCTACCGGATTATGGGAAGCGGAAATCACAACGCCCGCATCCACTTTATATTTTCTCGTCAGATAGGCAACCGCCGGAGTAGGAACAACACCTACGAAAACCGCATTCGCTCCAACGGAACAGGCTCCCGCCATCAACGCATTGGCGAGCATATCTCCGGATATTCTCGTATCACAGCCTACCATGATCGTAGGCTTATGCTGGTTCTCCTTCGAGAGCACATAAGCTCCCGCCTGACCAAGCTGCATTGCAAGCTGTGGGGTCAGCTCCTCATTTGCCACACCTCTGACACCGTCCGTACCAAACAATCTACTCATACTCTGCCTCCGTTATTATTAATCTTATGCCGGGCACATTTTTTACTGTCACAGCATTATCGTCCAGACTGAAATTCAAGTTTGCTGTATAATTTCCAGGCCTCATGGTACTTAAACCTTCCGACTGCATCAGTTCCGCAATATCCACCGATGCCTGTATTGCTTCGAAATTCAGTGCGTCCAGATCCCTTTCCAGACCGGAAAGTGTAATGTCATACGCATCTTCTTCCGTATCGATCTCAACCTTGAAGCCTGCCGGCGGATTCAGAATCTGAATTCTGTTTACATCCAACGCGACAACTCTCTCCACGATCGGTTCCACGACCACCGTCACTTCGACTTTTCCTTTAAAGTCCTCTTCCGCAATAACCACTCCGTCCGGCAGATAATCCGTCAGATCCACTACTGCTTCCAGACTCTCGGTCGCTCCGGTGATGTCAAGAACGCTCTCCGGAATCTCGATCGAATGCAGATTGGCGATAGCCTTTGATCTTCCGGCAACCGTAACGCTGTTTCTGTCCGTATGAATCTCTCCGGTCGCCATATATCCCCTTGCGGGAGCTCCCGTCGATTTCCAGATAATATCCAATGTCTTTAATTCAAGAATTTCCACGGTAACCCGAACTTTACTGATATTTTTTACAATACTGTCCACATCGATAATTTTATCGTTTTCGTCGTACAGACGGATCGGTGAATCCGTGCCGATATTACTGGTAAACCCGGAAACATTTACGGTTACCGTCGCCCGCTTCACCTGTGAAATAACGGATTCCGGCCCGGTTATCTCGATCAGATTCTGCTCCGTTGTAATATCACCGACCATGTAGCCCTCTTTTACCGCTCCGATCGTCACTGCGCGAAGCGGCAGAGTCTTCGTTTTTTCATCTTCTATATTCAGCTTTACATTATCAATATTTCCACGAATGCTTTCCAGCTTATCGTTATATTTATTCGTTGACAGCTTGATGGCAATCGTATTCAGATTGGTAAGCTCGCTCATATCGGCAACCGCGATAATATTGCTTTCATCCAGAGAATCAATAATCGACCGCTTTGCTGAAATCGTAACGACATCTATAACATCCGTATGATCGAGCACCTCATAAACCTGCCCGCTGTTTGTAATCAGCTCGGCATTCTGAATGGTAACCGGCACATTATAGACCCGGAATGTTCCGACCGGATCATTGATATTGGTTACGATAAGCCACAGGACCGCAGCAATCAGGAAAGAACAGAGCTTCAGTCCCCAGTTACGCAATAGTTTACTCCTCATTTCTGGACCTGCCTTTCCATAACTTCCGCTTTTTCTCCTCAGGCGCCTTATTCTGAATGCTGCGCAGCATCTCACGAAGACGTTCCGCATCCAGCCCGCGGGTCAGCTCACCCAGATAGGCAACACTGATTTTTCCGGTCTCCTCGGAAACGATTACCGTCATGGAGTCAGTCGCTTCGGAAATGCCTACTCCCGCACGATGCCTTGTGCCCAGGTCCTTGCTGAGTTCCATATTATCCGATAAAGGAAGATAACAGGTTGCCGCCGTAACGCGGTTTTCCTTAATAATAACCGCTCCGTCATGCAGAGGCGTATTATGTTCGAAAATGTTGATCAGAAGCTGGCTGGAAACAATACCATCCACATCGATGCCGGTCCGCTCATACTCGTTTAACGGCTGATCATTCTGTATAACGATTAACGCTCCGGTCTTTACTTTTCCCATTTCTACGGAAGCTTTTACTATTTCATTGATTGTGCGGTCTGACAGCCCCTTATCCGGCTTGGAGGTATCAAATGTTAAAATGGAAGAAAACAGGTTCTTCCGCCCCAGTTCCTCAAGCGCTTTCCGCAGCTCCGGTTGCAGAATGACCACAATTGCCGTCGCTGCGATCCCGAACAGATTCGTCACAATCCACAGGATCGTATTCATCTTAAAAAAAACCGCAATAAGCACAAAGGCACCTATGACAAGGAGTCCCTTTAACAGCGCCCAGGCCCGCGTATTCTTAATCCACAGCATAATGTGATATAGTAGAAATGCAATAATAAAGACTTCTACAATATCAGTCCATATGATCGAGGGTATATGCAATTTGGAAAAATATTTTTCAATTAAGTCACTGACCTGCTGCATACTATTCATCCATGTCTTTCTCAGCCTGCGAACTTTGGGCCGCAAGGCACAAATTCGCGATTGAAAAATCTCTGATTTTTCAATCTATTCCACTTCATTTTCCTTGTTCTATTTTAAACGTTATTCCGGCTGTGTCCGGATGTCTCGTGCGCATTTTTCTTTCTTTGTCCTGCGATCTGTTTTACTTTTTTCTCCGGTCTTGCAAGGGTTACCTTCGGAACCGCTTTTACATAATAATAGTATTCGTCATCCTCAAACTGTACCTTTTCTGTCCGGCTGTAGTCCACATGAAATACGAAAAACTGCAATACCGCTGTCAGCAGAAATGAGAAAACGGTTCCGACAATTACGCCGGGCAGCGATACATTCGTATCAAACATCAGATCTCCGATCAGTATCACCATGACGTTGACAAATGCACCTGCCGCCATCGCAATCGTCCAGGCATAGTCGATACTCAGTCTGCGGATCAGATATACTAAAACCAAAGTAACGGCAAAAGCGGCGATAACGACAATCATTTCTTTATTATTCAGGATGCCGTCAACAACAATCTTAAATCTGGCCGCAAGCTGCTCTTCTGTCATTCCACTCAGAACGGATACATTTTCATTCACAAAATGAATCATATAATAGGT
This sequence comes from uncultured Lachnospiraceae bacterium, assembly GCA_937910785.1. Taxonomy (GTDB): domain Bacteria; phylum Bacillota; class Clostridia; order Lachnospirales; family Lachnospiraceae; genus UBA3282. Next base: position 16,024 of record CALDLG010000074.1, read on the forward strand.
AATCACGCCGCATGCTACGGATACCGCAGAAGCCGGGGTTCCGATCAGTCCCATGGATATCGGAATCACATAGGGAATTTTAAGCAGAAAGCAAATCGGCGTCAGTACCACCACAGCGGTGTCCTTTGGTGAAAATCTGAAATACAGTAAAAACATGAGCAGAAAAGCCGCTCCTATCACGATAACACACTCCAGGCTGAATGCATACAAATGCAGCAGAATAAACAACGCCGACATAATCACGGTAAAATTTGCCGGCATAAATGAACACATCAGCGCAACAACCAAAACTACCGGCAGCCTGTCAATCGCCGCCATGTATCCCAGCCGGGAATTGATCTGCAGCAGGGACACAAGCGCCAGCAGAAATTTCAAAAAAGGAATAATATAAATCTCAAATTTACTGTAAAACAGCTTGATATACTGTTTTACAACAAGTAGCTCTGTCATCGGTCATCCTCTCAAAATGTATGATTATTACTGTACATACCGGATAATTTTCTCAAATTCATGTAGTACACTCTAAGGCTGTGCCGGGCCTTACTGTATCGGTAAGAATAAACGGCATAGGAAATTACCGCATAAACACCCACTACCCACAGATATTTTTTCAGGACACTTTCGCCAAACTCGAGTAAGTCCATCTTATAAATATCCATCATAAAGATTTCAAAGTCGTAAAAAATATACATGGCAAACACCACTATAAATGCAATCGTTGCACTTATAATGGATTTCAGTACCTGCCACCCGATATAATCACTGCGAAAATAACTTCCAATCGCTACATTCCCTTTCCCATCATTCGCCTCATAAGAGGCAAGCTTGGTCATCAGAATCACGCGTTCTTCATTCAACATGACATTCTCCTGCCCCGTTTAATTCAGGAAGCGCATCTTCGGATTTTCTTTGGTATCCTTCTTCTTCTGCGGTTTCGGTGCTTCCGGTTTCTTAATACTGCTGCTCAATCTGGTTGCCATGGAATTTTTGCATTTTTCACAAAAACGCCCGGACATAATCGGAGCCTCACAGTTCTCACAAAACAGCGTAATTCCGGACCCTTCCGCCAGTTCCAGACGTTCGTCGCGCAGCCACTGCTGGATCTGATTCGTTGAAACCTCACATGCCTCCGATACCTGCGGAATTGTTGCATGACGGTTATCCTGAATATATTTCTTCACTTCCTGAAATTTCTCTTCCAACGCATCCTTACACTGCGGACAAATCGGCGGTCCGGATACATAGTTGAAAATTTTTCCGCATTTCTTACAATTTCGTACATTCATAGCATTTCCTCCATTCACATTCCATTACCTATTGCAAGCGCTGCATAATAAATATACTGAATTCCCGCCCGGCGCAGCTCCCGCGCCATAGCGTCAATCGTACTTCCTGTCGTATAAATATCATCGATAATTATAATCGTACTTAATTTTACATCATTATCGCAGATTTTAAAAGCCCTTTTCAAATTATTTTGTCTTTCCTGCGCCGATAAATCTTTCATCGGCTTCGTTTTCCGTACTCTTTTAATCAGTTTCGTCTCCACAGGAATCTGAAGAAACCTGCCCAGTTCCTTTGCCAGCACCTCCGCCTGATTAAATCCACGCGCCCTTTTCTTCGAACGATGGATCGGTACCGGCACGAGCGCGTCCGGATGCAGGGCCAGAATTCTCTTTCCCAGAATACGGGCCATCCTCTCACCATAATATGCGGCATATTCCTGTCTGCCCCGGTATTTGAACCGATAAATGGAATCCGATACGCTCCGGTAATCAAAAAGCGCCATTCCACTGTCATAATTATGCGCCCGCTGCATGCAGTCATGGCAGAAAACCGCTCTCGTATCCTTTAATTCCTTCCCACATTTCTGACAGCAGGGAGCTTTTACATATTTAATCTTTTTTACACATTCCTCACAGATGAGGTTTCCGAAAGGCTTTACTGCCTTATCACAGACAGGACATCTTCTCGGATAGATCAAATCCAGAAGCATCCCAAAGAAAAATCTGACAGGGTTCTTTCTCATATACGCATTAATTCCTTTATTCTGTCCGCCAGGCCCGTATAGCGCCTGTTCTCATAATTATTATCGACCATTTCCTGCAAAGTCATGCTGCTTCCCAGAATCGTCACACAGTTTCTTGCTCTTGTTACACCCGTATAAAGGAGATTCCTGTTAAAAAGCATCCGAGGTCCGGAAAGCAGCGGCATGATGACAGCCGGATACTCGCTTCCCTGTGACTTGTGTATCGTTACCGCATAGGCAAGTTCTATTTCATCCAGCTGATCAAAGGAATAAGTCACCCTTCTGTGCTCATCATATTCAATGACCATACTGCGAGTATATTCACTGATTTCCAGAATCATGCCAATATCTCCGTTAAAAATTCCCATTCCTTTATCGATCGGTATGCCATATTTGCTGACTACCTCCCACTCCAGCTGATAATTGTTCTTAATCTGCATAACCTTATCTTTTTCCCGAAACAGCGTATGGGCTGCCATATGCTCTTTCTTCTGTTCCGAAGCCGGATTCAGGTATTGCTGCAAAATGCCGTTTAATGTTTCCACCCCCAGCTTTCCCTTCCGCATCGGTGTCAGAACCTGAATGTCATAGGGCTGCGCTCCCACATAAGGAGGCAGCTTCTCCAGAATCAGCTGAATCATATGCTTGTAAATGACATTGACATCGTTTCTTTCCAGAAAAAAGAAGTCGCGGCTCTTATTATCCAGCACAATATCCTGCCCTGCATGAATGCGGTGCGCATTCAGGATAATATCGCTTTCCTGTGCCTGGCGGAAAATCTTCTCCAGCATCACTACCGGAAAAGCTCCGCTTTTCAACAGATCCTGCAGAACCTGTCCGGGTCCCACGGATGGCAGCTGGTTGACATCGCCTACCATAATCAGACGCGTTCCGACGGATACCGCCCGAAGCAGGGACTGGAACAGGAAAATATCTACCATAGACATTTCATCAATAATAATAACGTCCGCTTCCAGTGGATTTTCTTCATTTTTTTCAAAACGGGCGGATTTTGTTTCCCCGGAAACCGAACCGTTTAACTCCAACAGCCGGTGAATTGTTCTCGCCTCATATCCCGTCGTCTCTGTCATTCTCTTGGCCGCCCGTCCCGTTGGCGCTGCCAGAAAAATATCCATTTCCTCCGAAAGAAAATAGCGGATTATCATATTGATCGTCGTTGTTTTTCCGGTTCCCGGTCCTCCTGAAAGAATCAGAATGCCGTTTTTAATACTTTCCAGAACCGCTTTTTTCTGCAGGTCGTCAAGCTCAATCTGCAGTTCTTTTTCCAATGCCGTAATTTTATCCAGGACTTTACGCTCTTCCGAAGGCAGACAGTCCTCTTCATGAACGGATATGTTCAGATCATGCAGCATCTTCGCACAGTTCAGCTCCGCATAATAGTATGTCATTCCATAGATTTTCTTATCCTGATTCTGCTTATCCGGCATTTTTATCACAATTTTTTTGTCCATGGCCAGATTCTGAAGCTGCGCGTCAAACAACACCGGGTCAATTTCCAACAACTCCCCTGTTTTACGAAGCAGTATGCTCTCCGGAAGATAACAGTGTCCCTCCGCTCCCGCCTGCATCAGCATATATAACAGTCCGCTTCTGATCCGGTAATCGGAATCCGTATGAATGCCAATTCTGGAAGCGATCGCATCCGCAATTTTAAATCCAATTCCCTCGATATCCTCCGCGAGACGGTAAGGATTTTCTTTCATAATCCCGTACAGGTTCATTCCATAGGCTTCATAAATCCGTATCGCTAACGTGTTTGATATACCATATTTCTGCAGAAAAGTCATCGCTTCTCTGGCATCTCTTTTTTCATAGACCTGTACGGCAATTTCCTTTGCCTTCCGCTCGCTGATCCCTTTCACTTCCGCAAGCCGCTCCGGCTCCTCATCAATAATCCGAAAGGTATCCTTACCAAACTTTTTTACAATTCTGGCCGCCAGCGCTTCCCCAACGCCTTTCACAGCGCCGGAACCCAGATAACGCTCCATGCTCAGTGCGTCATCCGGTGCCGTAATTCGATAACTTTCTACTTTAAACTGTTCCCCGTATACCGGGTGTGCCGTATACTCTCCTTCCGCCTCAATATTCTCTCCCTGATCGATTGTCTGAAAGGTCCCGACACAGGTAACTTCCTCCTCATCGGATATTAAATTGAGAACCGTATACCCGTTATCCGTATTTCGATAGATAATGTGCTCTATATAGCCCTTTATTTGTTCCATAATTTCCATATGCAAATAGACTGCCGAAACCAGCAGCCTACTTTATCCTTTTCCTATCGCATTGTTTCATCCTGTTCTCTAATAATTCTCCGCGCTGTAGGTTCTCTTCATCTGCTCGAACAGCGTCTGCGCAAGAGAATTGGCGCCCTGACTTTCCGAAGTTACCTGAGATGCCATTTCCTGAACAAAGGTATCCTGAAATACGCCGACCATATTGCCCGCATATCCTTCTTCATCATCGTCATCACTGAACATTTTCGCCGTTTTCTCCATACCCTTGAGCACCTGCTCCCAGAGGTACGATTCAAACTGCTTACATGCTTCGAGCAGTTCCTTCTCGGCCGCTTCCTGCGTTTCCTCCGCATCCTTTACTGCCACTGCATTCAATTTATTTTCCAGCGCATCCGTGGAGCTTTTATTAGAGCTTATCAGATAATTGCTGATTCCTGACATACCCAGATCCATCGCCGTTCCCTCCTGTTCGTCTGTCTCCTGTTTCTCCTGCCCCAGTCTGCTATAAGCCTGCCGGCAAAACTGCGGCCGGGGCTTTCAGACCGTTAACGCTTCAGACTGTTAGCCGTCTCCATCATGGAATCCGATGTGGTGATTGCCTTGGAGTTCATCTCATAAGCACGCTGCGCCACGATCAGATTAACCATCTCATCCGCTACGGATACGTTGGAGCCTTCCAGATATCCCTGCAGAATTCTGCTCTTCCGAACATTGTTATTCGTATCTTCATTGATGGCCGCTCCGCTCGCTTCGGTTGCCATCAGAAGCGTATCTCCATATCTTTCCAGTCCGCCCGCATTGCTGAACTGATATACGCCGATCTTCACGCCGATGGGCTGCGGGTTGTTATCTCCGTCCGGATAGCATACCTCACCTTCCTGTGAAATCGAAATCCTGTTGGCTATGTAGGAACGATTAAGGGTAATTTCTCTTCCTCTGGAATTCAGCACCGGAAGACCGTCCTGATTCGTCAGCGTCATGCCGCCATTCGTACCGATCGCCCATGTGAAATCGCCGTTTCTCGTATAAAAAGTCGTTCCGTCATCGCCTCTTACCGCAAAGAAACCGTCCCCTTCAATTGCAAAAGATGTATCGCTCTGGGACTCAAGCAGGCTTCCCTGCGTATATATATTGTTGATGGAAGATGCTCTTACACCGAGACCTACCTGTGATGTCGTCGGTTTCGGTTCTCCGTTCGCCGTTGTTGTCGTACTCTGCAGCGTCTGATAAAGCAGCGACTTAAACTGCGCTTTCTGTGCTTTATATCCGGCCGAATTGACGTTCGCAAGGTTATTTGCGATCGTGTCTACATTTGTCTGCTGTGCATTCATGCCTGTTGCTGCTGACCATAAGCTTCTGACCATTTTGGTTTCCTCCCTTTTCCCCTTCTGTACCAATCTTTTTCATGGCTGTTCTATTACAATCTGCCCGTCTGGTTTACGGCTTTATCCAATGTATCATCGTATGTAGTGATCACTTTCTGGTTGGCATCATAATGTCTCTGGATTGCAATCATATTGACCATCTCGGTCACAACGGACATATTGGCCAGTTCGAGATATCCCGAATGCACTTCCGTATCCGCTTCCGTAATCGTTGCCCCGTCTACCGGATAGAAAAAGTTCTCACCATAGCGCTCCAGATAATTATAATCCTCAAAATCCGTCAACTGAATCGATGCAACGGCCTCTCCGTCCTGATAAATGTTTCCTGCTCTGTCAATGCTGACCGGCAGCGCCGGATTCAGACGTATTCTCCGTCCTCTGTCTCCCAGAACAAAATCGCCATCCTGCGTTACGACGTAACCCTGTGACGTCATCGTAAAGTTGCCGTCCCTCGTATACATGGTGGAAGTTTCTCCCGCCTTGTTCGTATATTCTATCGTAAAGAATCCGTTGGAAGACAAAGCCAGATCCAGGGGATTCCCGGTTTCCTTGATCGGTCCTTCGGAATAGTCCACATAATTTTCACCCGTTTTTACACCGAGCGACATATTACCGATTCTTTTCGGCAGATTTCCCGCCTGCGAAGTATCTTTTATTTTGTATGCGAGTACGCTGTCAAAAGACTGGCTCGTCGCGCCTTCCTTTTTGAACCCGTTCGTATTCGCATTTGCCAGATTGTTTGTCATAACGTCCATTCTGTGCTGTTCATGAATCATGCCTGTGTAGGCAGTGTATAGACCTTTAAGCATTTTAACTCCCCCGTTTTCGCTTAATCCTCTCTGTATCCCGCAAGAAACTCTACATATTTTCCTGTTCCGATTGCTACCGCCGTCATGGGATCTTCTGCGGTCATCGTATTAATTCCTGTTTTCGCCGCGATCAGATCTTCCAGTCCGCGCAGAAGGCTTCCTCCTCCGGTCAGAACAATTCCTCTGTCTGCGATATCGGCTGCCAGTTCCGGCGGTGTTTTCTCCAATACGCTGTGAATCGTTTCAACGATCTGCACCGTTGTTTCATGCAGCGCCTCCTCCGTCTCCTCCGAAGATACCTTGACAGTCCTCGGCAGACCTGTTACGAGGTTACGGCCTCTGACATCCATATAATCAACTTCCGGCCGCTTATATGCGGACCCGATTTTAATCTTCAAATCTTCGGCTGTCCTTTCACCGATCAGCAGGTTATGCTTCTTACGCATATACCGCACGATCGCTTCATCAAAATCATCACCGGCAATTTTAATGGAAGCGCTGACAACCGTACCGCCCAGGGAAATAACCGCGATATCGGAGGTACCGCCGCCAATATCCACAATCATGTTTCCACAGGGCTTGGAAATATCGATTCCCGCACCGATTGCAGCCGCGATCGGCTCTTCGATAATGGAAACTTCTCTTGCCCCTGCCTGATAGGTAGCATCCTCAACCGCCTTCTTCTCGACCTCCGTAACGCCGCTCGGTACACATACGGCAATGCGGGGCTTCCGGAAGGTCTTCTTTCCGAGCGCCTTCTGAATGAAGTATTTCATCATCTTCTCTGTCACCCGGTAATCGGAAATAACGCCCTGACGCAGCGGTCTGACCGCTACGATATTGCCCGGCGTTCTTCCGAGCATCAATCTTGCATCTTCTCCAATCGCTTTAATCTTATCCGTATCTCTATCAAAAGCAACAACGGAAGGCTCTTTTAAAACAACGCCTTTCCCTCTGATATAAACCAAAATACTGGCTGTTCCCAAGTCGATCCCTATATCTGTGTACTGCATTTCTGTGATCCCCTTTCCCGCGGTATCTATATTACATAATCTCCATTTGCCATCAATCTAAACGTCCAAACCGGCAATTCAAAATAATTTGCGCAGTATGCTAATACATTATAACCTAAAGAAAGAGTTTTTCAAAGGGATTTCATAATTTTTTTATAAATTATGGTACAAAAACCAGAACGGTTCCATCCGTTCTGGCCAGTAGCATCCATGCTTTATATATTTATCGGCATTTATTTATTTTTCTTAACCCTTTTTAAATCAGAATATTGATCGGCCTGTAACTGATTTCTTCTGCCGCCTTCTGCCGGATGTCTTCCGTAAGCTCTTCGCCCAGCTTCCGCTCTATGCCCTCCGTAAGTTCTTCATCCAGCTTCTGCCGGACGTCTTCCGCAAGCTCTTCATTCAGCTGCTCTGTCAGAGTTTCCGGCAAGTCTTCGTTCAGCTGCTCTGTCAGAGTTTCCGGCAAGTCTTCGTTCAGCTGCTCTGTCAGGGTTTCCGGCAAGTCTTCGTTCAGCTGCTCCTGTAAGTCTTCCGGCAGTTCCTCGCCCAGCTGCTCCAGCACTTCTTCCTCGACCGCCTCCTGCAATTCTTCCTGCGTCTGTGCGGCATCTTCCATGACCTCTTCCAGAAGGCCGCCGGAATCCTCTGTTCCCATCGCCTCTTCGATAATCTCTTCCCGCCGTTCTTCCGGTGTCTTGGGTTCCATTTTCTCCGCAGCCTCTGCAATCTTCTCACCGATTTCTTTCGCCTCATCGAGAATATGCCACATCTGTTCATTATTATAAGCTGCCCTGATACCCGCAATCTGGTCATCATAAGATTTCAACGCATCCAGCTTCTTTGCAATTTCCTCTACGGTCTCGCATTCCCTGTTTTTCAGGTTTTCCTTCTGTTTTTCATAAAATGCGATCTGATTATCACGTTTCTCCTGACGTTCCAGCTTCTCCTCCGTGCTTTTCAGCCCTTTATGTGAAAAAACGGAATAACCGCCCAGGAATGAATTCATCGCGCCCTGCAGTTTTATATTCATAAAAATCCCTCCGTATTATGTTTCTCATCATATATAGTATATATCGGAAGTCAGAGTGCTTTCTTTTAGCGCATTTCATATCCTGTAAAGTTTATTTCACGACAATTTATGCCGCTTATGGCATTGCGGCTTCCGGCATTGACATCCCCGCATTGTCCGACGATTGAAACCTTTTCGGGGCGCAGCGTTTTTATCCGTCTTCTACGCGATTCCGGCTTCTATATTATTTTGCCTTCTATCCTTTATTTTATCTTTTATATTAGTTTGCTTTCTTCGCCCGCTCAAGCATTTTCTTTATATAGATTCCGGTATAGGAATCCGGATTTCCGGCGATCTTCTCCGGGGTTCCTTCCGCGATAATTGTTCCGCCGCCGTCTCCGCCTTCCGGTCCGAGATCGATAATATAATCCGCTGTTTTGATAACATCCAGATTATGCTCGATGACAACAACCGTATTGCCGCTTTCGGTCAGTTTATGAAGAATATCGACCAGTTTATGAACATCCGCAAAATGAAGTCCTGTTGTCGGTTCATCCAAAATATAAATCGTCTTTCCGGTACTTCGTCTGCTCAGCTCCGTCGCCAGCTTGATACGCTGCGCCTCACCTCCTGACAAAGTTGTGGAAGGCTGTCCCAGCTTCACATAAGAAAGCCCGACATCGTATAAGGTTTCTATTTTTCTGCGGATCGAAGGTACATTTTCAAAAAAGGGTACCGCCTCCTCCACCGTCATGTCTAGCACATCATAAATGCTCTTTCCCTTATATTTCACTTCCAGCGTCTCTCTGTTGTAACGCTTACCGCCGCAGACTTCACAGGGCACATATACATCGGGCAGAAAGTGCATTTCAATTTTAATGATTCCGTCACCGCTGCATGCTTCACAACGGCCTCCCTTCACGTTAAAACTGAACCTTCCTTTGCTGTAGCCCCTCGCCTTGGCATCGGTCGTGGATGCGAACAGATCCCGGATCTGGTCGAAAACGCCCGTATATGTTGCCGGATTGGAGCGGGGCGTTCTGCCAATCGGAGACTGATCGATTGCGATCACCTTATCGAGCTGATCGATGCCGAGAATGCTCTGATGTTTTCCGGGTATCGTTCTCGCCCTGTTCAAATCCCTTGCCAGACGTTTGTATAGAATCTCATTGATCAGAGAACTTTTTCCGGAACCCGATACTCCCGTAACGCAGGTCATTACGCTCAACGGAACCCTGACATTCACTTTCTTCAGGTTGTTTTCCGCGGCCCCCTTAATCGTAAGATATCCCTGCGGTTTCTTCCTGCTCTCCGGCACCGGAATCTGCTGTTTTCCGCTCAGATACTGTCCCGTTATGGATTCCTCAACCTGCATGATCTCTTCTGCGGTTCCCTGCGCGACCACCTCTCCGCCATGAGAACCGGCTCCCGGACCGATATCAACAATATGATCGGCCGCCAGCATCGTATCCTCGTCATGCTCCACCACGAGCAGCGTATTTCCCATATCCTTCAGATTCTTCAGCGCGGCAATGAG
>CALDLG010000075.1 GCA_937910785.1 uncultured Lachnospiraceae bacterium
ATTTATAACGGTTGTTATGAAGAGCTTGCGATTCCAGGAAGGCTTGCGCTGGCCGCGGCGGTTCTTTCTATTGTCGTCAAAGAATGGATGTTCTGGTATACGAGAGCGGCGGCGAAAAAAATCAATTCAGGGGCCCTGATGGCAGATGCCTGGCATCATCGTTCGGATTCGCTTTCTTCTGTCGGCGCGTTAATCGGTATTTACGGTTCAAGGATGGGATACCCTGTTCTGGATAGCGTAGCAAGTGTTATCATAAGCGTTTTCATCGTGAAAGCCGCTTATGATATTTTCAGAGATGCGGTGGATAAAATGGTAGATAAGTCCTGTGATGATGAGACCATTCAGGAAATGCGCCGGCAGATCGAGGGACAGGAAGGTGTGCTTGGCATCGATCTTCTGCGTACACGTCTGTTCGGTAATAAAATTTACGTTGATATTGAAATTGCAGCCGACGGCAGCCATACTTTAAATGAGACGCATGAAGTGGCGGAATGTGTACATCATATGATAGAGAGGAACTTCCCGAACGTAAAGCACTGCATGGTGCATGTGAATCCCTATCGGGGATGAGAGATTTGCGGAAATGATTATTTTGTGTTATATTATATGGTAGGTTCAGGGGGGCAGAACTGGAAAAGGAATTGCATTCATATGAGAAAGATATTGCATTTGGTTTTGAACAGAGTATTTATTACAGGTGTTATTGTCTTGCTTCAGGTCGGCTTTTTTATTTTAGAGCTTTTCCGATGGGCAAATCACTATGTGGAGATTGCGCTGATTCTCAGAATACTCAGCCTTCTGATCGTTGTTTATCTGATTTCAAAACCCGGCAATCCGGCCGTAAAGCTGGCGTGGATTGTCCCGATTCTGGTATTTCCTCTGTTTGGAGGAATCCTGTATCTTGCGTTTGGACATGTTTTTATCTCCGGAAAGCTCAGGAACAGTATTTGTAAGACGAATGAACTGATGCGAAAAAATATGCCGGAAAATCAGGAGCTTATAGACCGGATACGGAAGGAAAACATACCGGTTGCCAATCAGTGCATGTATTTGAAGGCTTTTTCCGGAACTGCGGTATGGGAAAACACGAAGACGGTTTATTATTCGGACGGACTTCCGTATTGGAGACAGCTCTTAGAGGATCTTCAAAATGCGGAACATTTTATTTTTCTGGAGTTTTTCATTCTGGGCGAGGGCGCGATGTGGAACGAGGTGCTCAGGATTCTGGAAAAAAAGGTCATGCAGGGCGTCGAAGTAAGACTGATCTATGATGATTTCGGAAGTGTGCTGAAGCTGCCGAAACATTATGAACAGTTTATTGAACAAAAGGGAATCCGCTGTGTTGCTTTTAATAAACTGATTCCGCTCATGGCCATTATTCTGAACAACCGGGATCACCGTAAAATCGTCGTAATCGACGGCAAAATAGGTTATACCGGAGGAATTAATCTCGCGGACGAGTATATTAATTACGAAACGCTGTACGGATACTGGAAGGATGCGGGAATTCGCCTGGAGGGAGAAGCGGTCTGGAACTTTACGGTGATGTTTCTGCAGATGTGGAATATTTCAAGAGACACGGATGAGGATTACAGCCCGTACCGTTATCATTTTACGGAGAAAATGCCGGGCAGGGGATATGTGCAGCCCTATTGCGATACGCCTTTCGACAATGAGACAGTAGGCGAGAATGTATATCTGAACATGATCGGGTATGCAAGAAAATCTTTTTATGTGTTTACGCCATATCTGATTACCGATAATGAAATGTGCACTGCATTAAAGCTTGCCGCTAAAAGAGGTGTTGACGTGCGGATCGTAACGCCCGGCATTCCGGATAAAAAGATGGCTTACTGGCTGACGCAGTCAAATTATCAGAATCTGCTGGAAGCAGGCGTTAAAATTTTCCAGTACAAGCCCGGTTTTATACATTCCAAATGTGTACTGTGCGATGATGAAATTGCGACGGTAGGGACGGTCAATTTCGATTACCGGAGCTTTTACCATCATTTCGAATGCGGTGTATTCCTGTACCGGGCCGATGCGGTTATGGAACTGAAACGGGATATGGAGAACACGTTTGCGATGTCGGAAGAAATTACAGTTGAGTGGTGTAAGAAGAAGTTTATGAAAATGAATGTGATCGGCCCGGTTCTGAAATTATTTTCACCATTGTTTTAAGGGACATGCGTTTCTCATTCGGGAGACGGGGCAGAAAGAAGGTGCATTGATATGCTGCGTATTTTTCAGGTGATTGTGCGCAATCTTCCGAGAGCATATATGATTCCCAGGATGGCTTATATGGCCAGGCATCCTGAGAAATTCTCAGAAGAAAAGTGTTATGAATATGCCAGACTTGCAGTTCGGAGAATGGTAAGAGCCGGGCATATCAGGACGCAGGGATTCGGAATGGAGAATCTGCCGAAGGAAGGCGGATATGTTATGTTTCCGAATCATCAGGGCAAATATGATGCGCTTGGAATCGTCCATACGCATAAGAAGCCCTGCACCATCGTGATCGATGATGCCAAATCGCATATGATTCTGACGTCCCAGTTTATCGATATGATACATGGAAAACGACTTATGAAGGACGATGTGCGTCAGTCCGTCAGACTGATGAAGGAAATTTCGGAGGAAGTCGCGGCGGGAAGAAGATATATTATTTTTCCGGAGGGCGGCTATCATCACAATCATAATAACGTGTGTGATTTTAAACCGGGGTGCTTTAAATGCGCTATCAGGGCCAAGTCTCCGATTGTCCCGGTCGTTCTGATCGATTCTTATAAGGTTTTTGAAGAATGGACGCTCAGGAAGGTGACGACGCAGGTTCATTATCTGCCGCCTTTCTGTTATGAGGAATACCGGGGCATGTCCACGAAGGAAGTAGCCGAAGAGGTGCATGACCGCATCAAAAACTATATAGCCAAATTCGTTACGGCATGATAACGGGGCTGTTACGGTATTCATTCCGAAAATCCCGGTGGAATTTATGACTGACGCTCAGGGCATAGATGTGACTTGCCTGAATATCCTGTCTCAGCATTTTCCGGCCGTTTTCGGAAGGAATGGAATCCTCCGCGTCCGCCAGTTTGGAAAGGAGCGGAAGATTAGACTTCGATTTTATGGCGGATAAAAGAGGGACGGCTTCCTTGCGGAAACCGAGGATTCTTGCATAATATACATAATCATCCTGCCGGAAGGCGTCGATATCTGCCTGATAAATATTTAACAGGATATGCAGAAGGCCGCGGGAAACTCCGGTGAGTGTCCTGTTTTTGGTTTTCAGTTTTTCACAAAAGGAAGCATAATCTCCGTAATCGGGAAGACATTTTTTCAGTCTGTCGGAAAAGGCGCTGTCGATATCGAAATACCTGTTAAAATCCGGAGCCTCTTCCTGAAGCAGCTTATATGCAAGCAGAGGTGAAAGATCTTCCGAAAAAACGGGAAAGTCTTTTTGAAAATGACGTTTCATCAGCGCATGGACAGCGGGAGGGATCTGCTCCTTAATGGTATGGAGCTCCTTTTTTGCCGCCATGGCTTCCCGAATGGACAGGGCGGAACTGAAGGCTCCGTTTAGTTCGCCGCTGTGATAGTCTGCGCCCATACGGACCACCGTACAGGGCCGGATATGGCTTTTTCTTCTTTTCAGGGCCTTTATATATTCCAGACCGAGAATGTTGTTTGGCTGACTGAGCAGAGGAAGCAGGGGGACAAGCTCCGGGGCGGTTTCTAAAAGCGCGTCGTTTCTGGCCTGAGGATAGGAACAGCCTTCTTTCAGCCGTTTTTTCAGGGCAGCCCGAAATAATTCATCTTCCGAAAGAAACGCATCGGCCAGCTCTGCCAATGCAACGATGTCACCGCATTCACTGCCAAAGCACAGCGCGTCGGTGATGCCCAGTCTGTCGAGCAGGGAAACGGCTCCGGATGCGAAATATTCCGCACTGGCCGTAGCATAGTGGACGGGAAGTTCAATGACGAGGTCCGCTCCGCACAGAAGCGCCGCCTCCGTACGCAGGGATTTCTCCATGATGGCAGGCAGGCCGCGCTGTACGAAATTTCCGCTCATGATGACGATCGCGTAATCCGCGCCCGCCATTTCCCGCGCCTTTTTGAGCTGAAAGGCGTGGCCGTTATGAAAAGGATTGTATTCTGCGATGATGCCGACGGTTTTCATGGTTTCAGGTACCTTTCCGATGAATTTTTGGGAGCTGTGGTCCGGCCGTCTGCCGGCGGGAACCATATTTTCAGTGTATCATGAAAAACAAATGAAAAATAGTAGTTGACTCATATCCAGAATGTGGTATAATTTATGTTGTGTGTAGACACATAATGCACGTTTGTGCTCAAATAACCCAATCAGTCATGATACTTGTTAGGGACTGAAGGGAGGTCAGGTGTGGAATGTCGAACGTAATTGTAAAAGAAAACGAGACTTTAGACAGCGCATTGCGCCGTTTTAAAAGAAGCTGCGCAAAAGCAGGGATTCAGCAGGAAATTCGTAAAAGAGAGCATTACGAGAAACCCAGCGTAAGACGCAAGAAAAAGTCCGAGGCAGCAAGAAAACGTAAATACAATTAATTATCAAGCGGAACAAATCCCTGACTCTGTCAGGGATTTTGTTGTGTTCGGCGCCTTTCAGGACCGGTTTCCCGGAAGAATTTTATCATGGCATACATTTTTACTTCTCGTAATATTTATGATATAGAGGAATATGCGGGAGAGATGTATGTTGAAAAAAGGAAAAAGACGGATAATCAGCCTGTTTCTGACGTTGTGTATGTGCGTCAATATGAGTCTGTATGCGCTGCCGGTGACTGTTTATGCGGCGCCGGATGTGTCGACCCCTTCTTATGTGGTCATGGAAGCATCGACGGGGCAGGTCATTTGTGAACAGGATGCGGATACGAGGAGAAGTCCTGCCAGCATTACGAAGATCATGACGCTGCTTATTATTTTCGAGCATTTAAAGAGCGGAAGAATCCGGCTGGAGGACCAGGTGACGACGAGCGCTTATGCGAAATCCATGGGCGGTTCGCAGGTTTTTCTGGAAGAAGGGGAGAATCAGACATTAGATACGATGATTAAATGTATCGCGGTAGCTTCCGGGAACGATGCCAGCGTGGCGGTGGCGGAATACATAGCGGGCAGCGAAGGAGAATTTGTCAAACTGATGAATGAAAAGGCGGAAAGCCTTGGTCTGAAAAACACACATTTCGAGGATTGCTGCGGGCTGACGGATTCCGATAACCATTATACGTCTGCCAAAGATGTTGCGGTCATGTCCAGAGAACTGATCACGAAGTATCCGGAGGTATTAAAGTATACCGGAATCTGGATGGAGGATATCGAACACCATACGGCGCAGGGAACGACGACCTTTACTTTGTCCAGCACCAATAAGCTCTTAAAGCAATACGAATGGACGACGGGGCTGAAAACAGGTTCCACATCCAAGGCGCTGTACTGCCTGTCCGCAACGGCCAATAAAGACGGCATGGAGCTGATCGCGGTCGTGATGGCTGCACCGGACCCGAAAGCGCGGTTTGCGGATGCCATGTCGCTGTTAAGCTACGGTTACAGCGTCAGCCAGATGTATACGGATGAAAACAAAGACGCACTGCCCGCACAGAAGGTGGAGGGAGGCGTGGAAGAAATGGTAAACCTTGCCTACGCCGGGGAATTCCATTATCTGGATACTGCGGGAAATAATCTGAACGATATTCAGAAGGAAATCAGTCTGCCGGAGACCATTCAGGCGCCGGTTACGGAAGGCGACGCCGTTGGTGAAGCCGTTTATAAGATGAACGGAAACCGGATAGGAAGTGTGTCCATCGTAGCGGCGAAATCGGTCGAAGAAGCGGGTTATCTCGATTATTTATACAGAATATGGCTGCGTTTTCTTGTTTTTTGACAACAGCTGCTTTTGACAGAGGCTTGTTTTTTGACAGATTTCCGGGATTGCGGATTCCTGCCGGTATGTGATATACTTTATAAGTTGCCTTTCATGGAAAATCAGATAAAGCGATATGGAGGAGGAGAATGCTTCCTGCAATACTGTTTGTTCTTGGGATTTTGATCTGTGTGTTTCTGGTTATCATGTATTACGACTGTAACCGGTTCGTTACGGTGGAATATGAGATCGAATCACCTAAAGTTGCAAAAGAATATACGTTTGTCCTGTTAGCGGACCTGCATAATAAGTCTTTTGGGGTGCATAACGAAAGACTGACGGATAAAATAGAGGAACTGGCGCCGGATGGCATTTTAGTGGCGGGAGATATGCTGACGGCTTTTGAACGGAAGAGAAAGCATCATGTGGCGATGGACCTGATGCGCGTGCTGGGGGAGCGTTATCCGGTATACTACGGAATGGGCAATCACGAGCAGCGCATCGGAATCCATCCGGAGGAATTCGGTAATCTGTATGACACATATATGGAACATCTGCATCGGTCCGGCATTGAACCGCTGATTAACGAAAATGTCGATCTGCCGTCGGCCAATATTAATATCTGCGGTCTGCAGGCGGACCGGTGCTATTACAGGAAGTTTACCAAATATCCGATGTCCGGGACGTATCTGCAGGATCTGCTGGGCGATGCGCGGCGTGACCGGTTTCAGATACTGATCGCGCACAATCCGGAATATTTTGAAAGGTATGCGGCGTGGGGAGCGGATCTGGTTGTTTCTGGTCATATGCATGGCGGACTGATGCGTCTTCCGTATCTGGGGGGCGTCATTTCGCCGAGACTGACGCTTTTTCCCCACTATGACGGCGGCAGATTCGAACAAAACGGCTCTCTTATGATTCTGAGCAGAGGGCTTGGGACACACACGCTGCCGGTCCGGGTATTCAATCCCGGAGAACTGGTGGTGATCCGCCTGTGTCCGGCGCGGCATAAGCAATAGAAAAGGGTGGACAGGCTATGGCAATTCCCGTAAAACTGGAGGTCTTCGAAGGACCTCTCGATCTGTTATTACATTTAATCGATAAAAACAAAGTGGACATATATGATATCCCGATCGTTGAGATCACGGAACAATATCTGGACTACATTAAGCAGATGGAAACGGAAGACATGAATGTCATGAGTGAGTTTCTCGTGATGGCCGCGACGCTGATCGATATCAAATGCCGGATGCTGCTTCCGAAGGAAGTGAACGAGGAAGGCGAGGAAGAGGACCCCAGGGCGGAGTTAGTGGAGAAGCTGCTGGAATATAAGATGTGCAAATATATGTCCTACGAGCTGAAAGACAGAATGATCAGTGCGGAGAGGAGCCTTTATAAGAAACCGACGATTCCAAAAGAGATCAGCGAGTACAGGCAGCCGGTGGATTATGAAGAACTGATCGGTGACATGACGCTGGCAAAGCTGCATGAAATCTTTAAGTTTATGTTAAAGCGGCAGGAGGACAAGATCGATCCGGTAAGAAGCACCTTTGGGAAAATTGAAAAAGATGAAATCGATATGGATGTGAAGACCGTATACATAGAAGATTATCTGAAGAGCCACAGAAAATTCAGTTTCAGGAAGCTTTTGGAGAAACAGAACAGTAAAATGGAAGTGATCGTGACGTTCCTTGTGATTCTGGAACTGATGAAAGTCGGAAAAATTGAAATTGAGCAGGACGATATTTTCAGCGATATCGTCATTACATCCAAGGAAGCGGTCTGAAAAGAAGGAAGAGGCAGAACGGAGAACTGAGATGGAGAGACAGAAAGCAAAAGCGGTTTTAGAGGCAGTGTTGTTTACGATGGGCGAGTCAGTGGAGATCGACAGACTGGCGGAAGTGATTGAAGAAGAAAAAGCGGAAACGAGAGCCATACTGGATGAAATGGAAAAGGAGTATCGTCAGGAAGGAAGAGGCATCGAATTAACAACATTGGAAAATGCGGTGCAGCTGTGTACAAAAGGGGAATATTATGAATACCTGATAAAGATCGCCAAAACGCCGAAAAAGTTTGTTCTTACCGATACGCTGCTGGAAACGCTGTCAATTATTGCCTATAAACAGCCGATTACGAGGCTGGAAATCGAAAAAGTGCGCGGTGTCAGCTGTGATCATGCGGTCAACAGGCTGCTGGAATTTGATCTGATCACGGAAGTGGGAAGACTGGATGCGCCCGGCCGGCCATTGCTGTTCGGAACGACGGAACAGTTTCTGCGAAGCTTCGGCGTGAAATCGCTAGAGGATCTGCCGGAACTGAATCCCGTTCAGATCGAGGAATTTAAGCTCCAGGCGGAATCGGAAGTGCAGCAGCAGCTGCAGCTTGATATTTAATCAGGAGAAATAACCGGAGACGGGCAGGGCGTGATTCCATGTATCGTCTTTGCAGGTAACGCATATATATTAACGAAAAGAATGGGTTTCGGGTTAATATATGTGCGTTTTTTTTGAGAAGAAACAGGAGCGTTTGAAAAAGCATGACCGCGGAGGCGGCGTTAAGAGGGTATGGCGGCATGGCGGATGGATGGGCTTTCTGCTTGCGGCGCTGCTTATGGTCTTTCCGGCGGCGGTGGCGGCCAAAGAGGCGGCAGTGCCTTATGCGGATACGAAGGAGGACGAGAAGGGCGAAGGGGAAAAGAAGGATGCGCAGCTGCAGCTCTATGCGCAGGCCGCCGTCTTAATGGATGCCGATTCCGGCCGCGTTCTGTATGGAAAGAACGAGGACGAGGCGCTTCCGATGGCGAGCACGACGAAGATTATGACCTGTATTCTTGCTCTGGAATATGGAAATCCGGACGATATCGTAGAGGTTTCCGCCTATGCCGCGAGTATGCCGAAAGTCAAGCTTTATATGCAGGAGGGAGAGAAGTACCGGCTGGAAGATCTGTTGTATTCTCTGATGCTGGAATCTCATAACGATTCGGCGGTCGCGGTTGCGGAGGCGGTCGGCGGAAGCGTGGAGGAGTTTGCGGCCATGATGAATCAGAAGGCGAGAGATATCGGCTGCTATGATACCTTCTTCATTACACCGAACGGACTGGATGCGGTGATAAACGAGACCGGCCAGATGCATTCTACGACGGCGGAGGATCTGGCAAGGATTATGGCGTACTGCATTACGGATTCACCGGCAAAGGATCAGTTTCTTGCCATTACGCAGACGCGGGAATATGTTTTTTGCGATGAAAGCGGTCAGAGGAGTTTTCACTGCAGTAATCATAACAGCTTTTTAAGCATGATGGATGAGGCCGTTTCCGGTAAAACGGGATTTACGAATAAGGCGGGATACTGCTATGTGGGAGCGGTGGAAAGCGAGGGAAGAACCTTTACGGTTGCACTGCTGGCCTGCGGATGGCCGAATCATAAAACCTATAAATGGAGCGATATGAAAATACTTGCGGATTATGGCATGGAGTATTATGAGTACCGGGATATTTATGAGGAAAAGCAGTTTCAGCCGATTCCTAAACGGGATTGCCGGCGATGATGCGACGCCTTATGAAGAGGCTTTCGTGGAAATTGCGCTGGAGCGGGAAAGTGAAAAAGCACTGCCTTATCTGCTCTGTGATAATGATGTGATCGAGGTGAAAGTAGAGCTGGAGGAACAGCTGGAAGCACCTGTGCGTGCCGGAGAAGAGGCTGGCAGAGTGTCCTACTATCTGAATGATGAGCTGATCCCGGAGTACACGGTCGTTACGACAGGAGAGATAGAGGAGACTAACTATCTTTGGATACTGCGGTATGTGGCGGGACTTTTTCTTCCGAATTAAATTTAAGGATTAAATTCCTGTATATTTTTGAATTTTTATCTGGTCGTTTTGCATAATTTATGCTACACTAGATAGTGTGCGTTACCGCGCGCCTTGCAGGCTGTTTTTGGCCGCAGGATAAAACGTTTTAATTATTTTTAAAAAGATAAATGGAGGGCTGAAAAAAATGGGTACTAATTCTCAAGCGAGTCAAAGAATCAATGCTTTGCTCGATGAAAACAGTTTCGTTGAGATCGGCGCGCTCGTTACGGCGAGAGCAACTGACTTCAACCTGAAACAGACAGAAACTCCGTCGGACGGTGTAATCACCGGCTATGGAGTGATTGACGGTAATCTTGTGTATGTATACGGCCAGGATGCTTCCGTACTGAACGGAACGGTTGGTGAAATGCATGCGAAGAAAATTGCAAACCTCTATGATCTGGCAATGAAGATGGGAGCTCCGGTGATCGGGCTGCTTGATTCCGCGGGTCTGAGATTACAGGAAGCAACGGATGCGTTGAACGGTTTCGGTGAGATTTATCTGAAGCAGACAATGGCTTCCGGTGTGATTCCGCAGATTACGGCAGTTTTCGGAAACTGCGGCGGTGGACTTGCCGTAATTCCCGGACTGACGGATTTTACCTTTATGGAAGCGGACAAGGCAAAGCTGTTTGTGAATTCTCCGAACGCGTTAGACGGCAATACCATTGCAAAATGCGATACGAGCGCAGCTGCATTCCAGAGTGAGGAAGCGGGCACCGTAGATGTCGTTGCTGACGAGGCTTCCATTCTTGCGCAGATCAGACAGCTTGTATCTATGCTGCCTGCTAATAATGAAGAACCTGCATGGGATGAATGTACGGACGACTTAAACAGAGGATGCCCGGAAATCGTGAACTGCGCAGGAGACACATCACTTGCTTTATCCCAGATTGCGGATAACAATCTGTTTGTGGAAGTAAAGCAGAATTATGCCAAAGATATGGTAGCAGGTTTCATGAAACTGAACGGCGCTACGGTCGGCGCGGTTGCAAACCGTACGGAAGTATATAATGAAGAAGGCGAGGCAGTGGAGAAATTCGATGCGGCGCTGTCCGTAAGAGGAGCGCAGAAAGCAGCCGAGTTTATCAATTTCTGCGACGCTTTTGAGATTCCCGTTCTGTCTCTTACGAATGTAAAGGGCTTTGCAGCTACCAAATGTGCCGAGAAAGAAATGGCAAAGGCTGTGGCAAAGCTTACATATGCGTTTGCGAATGCAACGGTGCCCAAAGTAAATGTCGTGATCGGCAAGGCGTATGGAAGCGCTTATGTGGCAATGAATTCCAAGGCGATCGGCGCGGATATCACGATGGCGTGGCCGGATGCGGAAATCGGCATGATGGACGCGAATCTTGCGGCAAAGATTATCTGTGACGGACAGGGCTCCGATGCGATTGATGCATGTGCAAAAGAATATGCGGATCTGCAGAATCATGTAACAAGCGCGGCAAAAAGAGGATATGTGGACCAGATCGTAGAGCCTGCCGATACGAGAAAATATGTAATCGGAGCATTCGAAATGCTGGCATCAAAGAGCGAGGGCCGTCCGGAGAAAAAACACGGTACAGTTTAGAAAGGATGATACTTAATATGAAAAAACTATTAGCAATATTAGGTATGATTACCTGTATGATCGGTCTGGCCGCATGCGGTTCCGAGGCGGGAAACGTAACCGGACCGGTTTCGGAAGAAGAGGCGGTCGAGTTTGGTGAGCAGACGGTAAACAGCATCTATCAGATCTACAGCATGGGTGCGGAAGCCGACTATGCGGAGAATGAAGTTGCATATAATGGCATTCAAAGCTTCGCCGGAGCGATGAGCGATATAGGTAATTATCTTGGTACAGAAGGCGGTACGGTAGAATTCAGTGAAGACGAAACGATTATCAGAATCAATATAAACGGGTCCGACCACAGTGCGGTTGCGGAAATCGTTTTGGATGACACGCTGGCTTATACGAGTATTGCAACCAATGTAAATTATTCGACAGGAGAGAAAATGGAAAAGGCGGCTTTAAATACCCTGCTCGGTATGGGAACCGTATTCGTTGTTCTGATCCTGATCAGCCTGATTATTTCCTTGTTCAGTTTTATTCCAAAGCTGACAGCGAAGAAGAAAGAGCCGCAGAAGGCACAGGCGGAGAAAGCAAATGATGTCGTTGCGCAGATCAGTGAAAAAGAGGAGCTGAGTGACGATCTGGAACTTGTGGCTGTTATTTCCGCAGCAGTTGCTGCATACGAGGGCTCCGGTTCCACAGATGGTTTTGTTGTAAGATCTATTAGAAAAGCACATAAAAAGTAAATGGCAAGATGCCTGACAGTAATTAGGAGGATAATAAAATGAAAAATTATACAATTACCGTAAATGGAAACGTATATGATGTAGTAGTGGAAGAAGGCGCATCAGGCGGCGCAGCCGCAGCAGCGGCACCAGCAGCTCCCAGAGCAGTACCGAAAGCGGCTCCCAAGGCAGCTCCGGCAGCGGGCGGTGCGGCAGGCAGCGTAAAGATTGAAGCGGGCGCAGCCGGCAAAGTGTTCAAAGTGGAGGCAAATGTCGGACAGGCGGTTAAGAAGGGCGATACCGTCGTAATCCTGGAAGCTATGAAGATGGAAATTCCTGTTGTTGCACCTCAGGACGGAACCGTAGCGAGCATCGATGTATCTGTGGGTGATCCGGTAGAGGCTGGCGCTTTACTTGCTACCTTGAACTAAGTGTTGCAATAAATTACTTCAGGAGGTAAAAACATGGCTTACATAGTAAATACGCTGGACAATCTGCTTCATCAGACAGCCTTCTTCAATCTGACATGGGGAAATTATCTGATGATCGTAGTGGCTCTGGTATTTCTATTTCTGGCTATTCGATTTGAGTTTGAACCGCTTCTGCTGGTTCCGATAGCCTTTGGTATGCTGCTTGTTAATATCTATCCGGATATTATGGCCGAATACGGCGAAGGCGGTATGGGCGGCGGCTTACTGTATTATTTCTATAAACTGGATGAATGGGCGATCTTACCGTCCCTGATTTTTATGGGCGTCGGCGCGATGACGGATTTCGGTCCTCTGATCGCCAATCCGAAGAGCTTCCTGCTTGGAGCGGCGGCACAGTTTGGTATTTTCGGCGCATATTTTCTGGCAATCTTTCTTGGATTTAACGATAAGGCAGCTGCGGCGATCTCCATTATCGGTGGCGCGGACGGTCCTACCTCTATTTTCCTTGCCGGAAAATTACAGCAGACTACTCTGCTTGGGCCAATTGCGGTAGCGGCATATTCCTATATGTCTCTCGTACCGATTATCCAGCCGCCGATCATGAAGCTTCTGACCACCAAAAAGGAAAGACAGATTAAAATGGCACAGCTTCGTCCGGTTACAAAGCTGGAAAAAATCTTATTCCCGATTGTTGTTACGATTGTTGTTTCTCTGATCCTCCCGACGACGGCTCCCCTTGTCGGCATGCTGATGCTCGGTAACCTTTTCAGAGAATCAGGCGTTGTAAGACAGCTGACGGATACGGCATCCAATGCGTTGATGTATATCGTCGTTATCATCCTCGGAACATCCGTAGGCGCGACGACGAGTGCAGAGGCATTTCTGAATCTGGATACTTTAAAAATCGTATTTCTCGGTCTTGCGGCGTTCTGTGTCGGCACTGCGGCAGGCGTGCTGTTCGGCAAGCTGATGTGTGTACTCACCAAGGGCGCTGTGAATCCGTTAATCGGTTCCGCAGGCGTGTCCGCCGTTCCGATGGCGGCCAGAGTTTCCCAGAAGGTGGGTGCGGAAGAAGATCCTACGAACTTCCTGCTGATGCATGCGATGGGACCTAACGTAGCAGGTGTTATCGGTACTGCGGTAGCGGCCGGTACCTTTATGGCGGTATTTGGTGTATTCTAAAGTGCGGGAAGAACGGCGGAGCCATTCTTTCAAAGGTATTAAGAAACAGATGACAGATAATATTTAAGGAGGAAATAGAAATGGCAGAACAGGCTAAAAAACCGGTTGGGATCATGGAAACCATTCTGCGTGACGCACACCAGTCTCTGATTGCGACGAGAATGCCTACCGAGATGATGCTCCCGATCGTAGAAAAAATGGATAAAGTTGGTTACCATGCAGTTGAGTGCTGGGGCGGCGCTACTTTCGACGCGTCTCTTCGTTTCTTAAAGGAAGACCCCTGGGACAGACTGAGAAAGCTTCGCGACGGCTTTAAAAACACCAGGCTGCAGATGCTTTTCAGAGGTCAGAATATTTTAGGATACAGACCTTATGCGGACGACGTTGTAGACAGCTTTGTTGAGAAGTCCATCGCAAA
>CALDLG010000076.1 GCA_937910785.1 uncultured Lachnospiraceae bacterium
TGAACAGAATATTAAGAAAATCTCATATTCCTGCGCAAGACAGCTGCGGGAATATCTTGTGCAATCTGCCTTTACAGTTTATTCGGCGCACCTTTTGACACCTGAACCCTATTATAGCACAAAATCCTCACTTGAAAGATCAAATGAGGATTTCTTATCATTTTCATACAATCCGAAACACAGATTCCGTTGTCCGCAATTATGTAACAGTCGTTATGCCGTCATAAACATCTCATATGCCTGAATTGCTCTCTGCATCTGCATGGAAGGCGCATTGTTTCCGGTTTCCGTATTTGTGTTTCCTGCCGTTTCTTCCATATCCACAGCCGCTTCTTCGACATCGTCCGCTGCTTCAGCAGAGGCCGGCATCTGTACGATTTCCGCTGCATTTCTCTCCTCTTCGGGTTCAAGGCCCTTAGGCATGATGCGTGCCGCACGGTTCTGTCCCTGCTGCATCTGCTTCGCAACAATTCCTTCAAAATCTATCGTCTGTCCCTTTTTCAAGGGGTTCTGATTTTCTTCTACCGCGGATTCGGAATATTCTGTCTTTTTATCCAGCACATCGTCCGATATTTTGGACAGCTTATCCATACTCTTCGCGCTTACCGTATTCGGATTATATACATAGGAAGTATATACGCTTCCTACACCATATGCACTTCCAATACCGCCAACTCCCATGGCATTCTCCTCCTCGCTACCCTGCTTCTGCTCCTGTACCGGACCCGCCTCTGCCGATTCCGGTTATGTTTTATTATAATCCTCCCGTCAGCAAAATGCAAGATACATTCCGCCTATTTTTCTCCGCCCGCAGTCATGCCACACCCGGTCAGGTTCTTCCCCTGCCACTACTATGACATACTCAGTCAGGTTCTCCTCTGCCGCAGCCATGACGCGTTCAGTCGAGTTCTTTCCCGTCTACAACAATCGCGCTCCTGTCCTGATATGCCTGTTTCACATTCCGGGAGACTCTGGATATGATCCAGATATCGGAAACCCCGTCATAAATCAGGAACAGACCGATAAAACGAATCTGTATATCCATGGCCGCAAAGGGATTAAAAATAAGCAGTACGCCAAACCCGATCGTAAAAATTCCAAGCAGCAGGGCAACCCACCATTTATCATATCGGTTCTTACAAAGACTTACCGCCTGCTGCAGATTATTGACGCCATGAATCACAATAATAATGCCTACCAGAATCGGAATAATGGCGATAATTACGCCTGGCTGGAACAGAATACAGCCGCCGATGACCGTAATCACAATTCCCATAAGCAGGTTCATCTGCGAAAACATGCTGTCATCTTTTCCGAAAATGAAGTTCAGAAGTCTGCTGATCCCGTTGATGACAAGCACCACGCCGATGGCCAGACAGACCACTCTTGCCGACAGCCCCGGCCATGCGACAAGTATCACGCCGAGCACAACGCAGATAAACGCGGACACAATGACATTTGCCTTAATTTTCTTCAAAATATGCTCCATAGTCCTCATCCTCCATATTCAATTTTTTATGCAATGCAGGAAAAAGCCCTCTGCATCTCACATACACAACATAACCCGATACGGCGCCGAAGCAGTTTAAGATAATATCATCCACGTCAAATGCCCCAAATGCGCTGAAAAGCTGAAAGATTTCAATGCCAAGCACCAGAATCAGCGCATTGGCAAATACATCGAGGAAACCGCTCTTTTTCTTCCCGATCATCGGAAAAAGAATGCCAAAGGGTACAAAGGCCAGAATATTGCCCGCCAGATTTTCAAAGCTGTTCAGTCTGTCCGCATATACGATATACATTTTAATCGTCTTAAACGGCACGAAATTAGCGGTTCCAAGCCCTTCCAGAATCACATCCTTCTGCCATGTCTGCGCAATCGCAGCCAACTGTTCATAGGGATACTTGAATATAATGACCTTAACCAAAAACAATATATACAGAACAAAACAGAGCCTGATCCATTTTCGCACTCAGCTAACCTCCCAGGGGTTCTCTTTCCCTTCCAGAAAGAGTTTACAGCTCATCAGAGAGTCCCTCACGACGGTTTCCACACAGTTGTCCGTATAAAAAGCCATGTGGTGGGATACCGTTACATTTGGAAATCCTCTCAGAATTGCCAGTTCTCTATTATCTAATATATCCGATTTGTGGTCATAATAGTATAGTCCGAACTCATTTTCTACAACATCCAGACCGGCCGCTCCGATTTTGCCGGATTCGATGGCGCTAATCAATGCCCCGGAATCAATCAGCGCGCCTCTTGCCGTATTGATAATCACGACGCCTTCTTTCATCTCCGCAATGCTTTTTTCATTGATCAGATGAAAGTTCTCATCGGTTAACGGCGTATGCAGCGTAATCACATCCGCTTCCCCGAACAGCTTCTCAAGAGGCACATATTCCGCATACTGCCGCACTTCCTCCTGCTCATACAGATCATAGGCCAAAAGCCGGCATCCAAAGCCGGACAGATTCCGGATAACCGCTCTTCCAATCCGTCCCGTTCCAATGACTCCTACGGTCAAATCTTTTAACTCTCTTCCCTGAATACCCGCCAGCGTATAATCCTGGATATTGGTCCGTTCCATGATTCTTTTCATCTTCCGGATTGACATCAGAATCAGCATCACTGTGTAATCGGCCACGCCATTAGGCCCATAGGGCGCATTCCCCACCTTGATGCCAAACTCTTTCGCCGCTTCCAGATCGATGTGATCATAGCCAATCGTTCTCGTTGTCAGATACCGCACGCCGTTCTCATAAAAAGCCTGCATCAGTTCTCTCGTAATCTTGGATGTAATGATATCCACACACGCACTGCCCTTCGACAGATTTATATTTTCAAGCGTCGGCGCATCCGCGCACAGAACAAGCTCCATGCCAAGCTCCTTCTCATAACGCAGAAACAGCTCCTTCTCATCAAATTCCCTGCAATTATAAACTGTGACTTGCATAGTCAACCTCCTGTTTTCATTCCGGTTCCACCTCCGGCCGGGCAGCCTATAGATCCTTTGGAGGCACGCTCCCGCTCCGTGAAAAGCAGTAGCAGATGCTAAGCTCGTGAAAAACCTCGCTAAGCACTGACGCTTTTCAAGGACCTCCGCAGGATCTATAGGCTGCCCGGCCGGAGGCGGAACCGGAATTCAATTTCTACTTTTCTTCATGAATCTCTCTCTGATAAGCCTCTTTAACCTCTTCTTCATATTCCGCCACGATTTCCGTATCCTCCCGGTGCAGCCGTCTGAATCTGTTGAAGCCGGCAACAAGGATTTTCACGCTTTCCCTCGTCGTGTCAAAAGCGCCCTCCTCATACAGATTGATCAGAATAATGCCGATCGGCAGAGCCAGTATCATACCCATGACGCCTGCCGCATGATATCCTATGTAGAGGAGAAACAGCGTCGGAATCGGATCTACGCCGATCGAGTCCCCGACAATTTTAGGCTGTATAAGCTGTCTGACGATCTGCCCCACGCACCAGATAATCAAAAGGCCGATGGCTCGTTTGTATTCACCACTCAGGATTTCAATTACCGCCCATGGAATCATCACGGTTCCGGCTCCGAACACCGGCAGAAGATCGATAAACGCAATGCCGAACGCGATAAGGAACGCATAATCGATTTTCAGCACAAGCAGTCCGAAAAAAATAAGAATATAAATCCAGACTTCAATTTTAAACTGTGCTTTGAAATATCCCCCTACGGCATTCCGAAAGCTCCGCTGAATCAGATCGCACCGGTAATAAACGGATTCCGGCACGTATTTTTTCACAAAATCTGTCATATATGCCTTGTCCGCCACGAAAAAATAAGAAGACAAAAGCGTCATAATCACGGCCATAAAAACATCCGGAAGCCTCTTGGCAAAGTTTCCCACCGCCGTAAAGGTCGGTGTCCCGATGCCGCCGACAAATTCCGAAAACCAGCTTCCGATCCCCCGCCAGAAATTCATCAGCTGATCCTGCGCATCCGCAGGAAGCCGTTTGAACAGTCCTTCCAGATTGGTCCCGATCTGCACAAACTCCGCTTCGATATTCTCCCAGATCACAGGAAGCTCATTTACGAAGCTGACCGTTTCCTGTACCAGTTTGACGCCTACTACATATACGAGCAGAATGACCGCGGCAAGAACCGCAATGATTACAAAGGCTGAAACCGCTTTTCTGCGGATTTTCAGCTTTTCCTCCAGAAGTCTGACGAGCGGCGACGCGATCAGCGATATAATCCAGCCGATGATAAAAGGCATAAAAAAGCCGATGCATCTTGGCAGCAAAAATATACACAGCAACAGTATGACCAATGCGGTCAATATGTTGAGTACCGATTTCAAATAAGTCAAGGATTCTTTTCTCATTTTCATCCTCCATGTCAGAGCAGTCTGCTGCAATCAGGACAGGCGTTCCGCTTTATATCATGCCGTCCGCATTTTCATCGGGCAGCATCGTTTCCAACAGCTCATAAATCTCTTCCCTGCCCTGCTTCGTCAGAGAGGAGTAAGGAATCAGAAGCGTGTCGCTTCCCGCTCCCAGCGTATCGCGGATCAGTCTGGTCTGTTTGGCGATCTGGCTTCGTTTGATCTTGTCTAACTTGGTCGCAATCAAGATCGGCTTATAACCTCTCGATACAATCCAGTCATACATAATCCGGTCATTTTCCGAGGGCGCGTGTCTGATATCGATCAGCAGAAATACAGCCTCAATTTTTCTGGACTGATGCAGGTAGTCTTCAATCAGCTTTCCCCACTGTGCCTTGACGCTTTCGTTGGCGGTCGCGTAGCCATATCCCGGCAGATCGACGAAATACATCTGTCCGTTAATATTATAATAGTTGATCGTCTGCGTTTTCCCCGGCTTGGAACTTGTCCTCGCCAGAGCCTTCCGGTTCATCAGTCCGTTGATCAGTGAAGATTTCCCCACATTGCTTTTTCCCGCAAACGCAAATTCGACAAGCTGGTTGTCCGGCAGTTTGCTGGTGATACCACAGACCTTTTCCAGATTCACACTCTTAATTACCATTCCGGCTTCCTCCATATCAGAGTATATTATTTTTTTGAAAAGGCATATTTTACAACATCCTCCATCGTTTCCACATAATGAATCTGAAGACCTTTTTTGATCTCTCCCGGAACCTCCGCAATATCCTTTTCGTTTTTCTTCGGCACGAGCACCGTCTCAATTCCCGCCGTTTTCGCAGCAAGAATTTTCTCTTTCAGGCCGCCGATCGGAAGAACTCTCCCGCGCAGCGTAACCTCACCGGTCATCGCTACTTTGGCATATACAGGCGTATCCGTCACAAGGGATAAAATGGCCGCCGCCATCGTGATGCCCGCGGAAGGGCCATCCTTTGGAACGGCTCCTTCCGGTATGTGAAGATGAAAATCATTCTCTTTAAAGGTTTCGTCCTCGACGCCGTATTTCCGACTGACGGACCGCACATAACTCATCGCGGCCATAGCGGATTCCTGCATCACTTCACCCATTTGACCGGTCAGGTTAATTTCGCCTTTCCCCGGCATTTTATTGACTTCTATCTGTAATGTCTCGCCGCCCACGCTGGTCCAGGCCAGTCCTCTGACAACGCCGACTTCGTCCTGTTCGTTTGCTTTCAGGCTGTCATATCTCGGTTTTCCGAGGAAATGGGCGAGATTATTGGACGTTACCCGGATCTTCCCTTTTTTCTTCTGTAAGATTTCTCTCGCCGACTTTCTGCATACCGCTCCGAGCTTCCGCTCCAGTGCGCGCACGCCCGCTTCTCTCGTATAAAGGGCAATCATATCCCGCAGGGCTCCGTCCGAAATCTGCAGAATTTCTTCGCTCAGCCCGTTTTTATCAAGCTGTTTCTGAAGCAGATGTTCTTTGGCAATATGGAATTTCTCGTTCGCCGTATAGCTGTTTACCTCGATGATTTCCATTCTGTCAAGCAGCGGCCTTGGAATTTTGTCGGTAGAATTGGCCGTAGCGATAAACAACACTTCCGATAGATCAATCGGAATTTCCACATAGTGATCCCGAAAATGGCTGTTCTGCTCACTGTCAAGAACCTCCAGCAAGGCGGAAGAAGTGTCTCCCTTATAGTCACTGCTCACCTTATCGATCTCATCCAACAGCATCAGCGGATTTTTCCCCCCGGCCTGCCGCAGTCCCGCCGCGATTCTTCCCGGCATCGCACCGACATATGTCTTGCGGTGGCCCCGGATCTCCGCTTCGTCCCGGACGCCGCCAAGACAGATTCGCACATATTTTTTACGCAACGCCTCCGCTATGCTTTTGGCGATGGACGTCTTTCCCGTACCGGGCGGACCGACCAGACAGATGATGGGACTTTCCCCCTTCTTCGTCATAAGACGGACAGCCAGGAATTCCAGCACGCGCTCCTTTACCTTTTCCAGACCATAATGCTGTTCTTCCAGAATCTGTTCCGCTCGGTCCAGGTCCTGACTGTCGCGCGATGTTTTATCCCATGGAAGCTCCAGCAGCGTCTCTATATAAGCGCGCTCCACCGCACTTTCCGAACTGCTCCCCGATACGCTTTTAAATCTGGCGATTTCCTTCCGGATTTTCTCCTTTACCTCCGCGCCGGCCTTCAGCTTTTCCACGGCTTCCGTAAACTGCTCCACTTCCGAAAAAGTATCGTCTTCACCGAGTTCCTTTCGAATATAACGCATCTGCTCTCTGAGAATATACTCTTTCTGATTCTGGTCAAGCCTCTTTTTGACCTGTACGGACAATCTATTCTTGATCTGTGCGATTTCCACTTCGTTGATTAACAGCGCGGTCAGTGTCTGAAAACGCTCCGCCAGAAGCGCCGCGCTTAAAACCTGCTGTTTCTTCTGATACGGCAGCGGAATATTGATCGTGATCTGGTCCAGTATATATCCCAGATCACTGCTTTCTTCCACCTGTTTACTGATCGTTGCGCCGATCTTGGGAAAGCATGTCGTATATTTGGCAAACTCTTCTTTCAGCGTGCCAAGCATCGCTTCCTTCTCAATCTCATCGATCTGCTCCCGGCCTTCCTCCATATGAATGACCTGTGCGGTCAAAAATTCCGTCTCCGGCAGGAATGCCTGAATCTTTGCTCTGGATATACCTTCGACCAGTACGCGGACCATCGCCCCCGGCAGTCTGGTCACCTGTTTTACCATAACGATTGTACCGACCGGGTAAACCTGCTCAAGCTCCGGGTCCTGATCCTCCGGGTCCTTCTGCGTCACCGCAAAAAGCCGTTGACTTCCCATCATGGCCGCTTCCACCGCAAGTACGGATTTCTCCCTGCTCAGATCAAAATGTATAATCATATCGGGCAGAATCGTCATTCCCCGCAGCGTAACGGCCGGCAGTTCCAACGGACCTGCTTCTTTCATGCTGTCAATTTCCCGCTTCTCTTCCATTTCCGCTTCATTCTCTCTCTTCTGTTCCAATTCTCTGTCCATCTTTCTCTGTCTTTCCGTATTGTAAACAAAACGCCGCCCTGACGGCGGCGTTTCCAATAATTTTCAGCCCAATTCCTATGCTTTCTCTCAGCTTTCGGTTATTCTGCCTGTAACAATCTGTTGCGATAATGCACAAGAGGCTGCGCCTTCCCTTCCACGGCTTCCTTCGTAATGATACATTCTGCTATGTTATCGTCTGACGGAATTTCATACATAACATCCATCATGATATTTTCCATGACAGAACGGAGACCTCTCGCACCGGTCTTTCTTTCAAAAGCCAGATCCGCAATTGCCTCGATCGCATCTTCCTCTACCTTCAGATTTACCTCATCGAACTCAAACAGTTTCTTATACTGCTTTACCAACGCATTTTTTGGCTCTTTCAGGATTCTGATAAGGGCGGCGCGATCCAGTCCTTCCAGCGTTACCGTAATCGGCACACGTCCGATAAATTCCGGAATCAGTCCGAATTTCATCAAATCCTGCGGCGCCACTTCTTTAAGAACGGCTCCGATATCCTTGCTGCTCTTCTCCATGATCTTCGCATTGAAACCGATTGAATTTCTGTCAAGTCTCTCTTCCACAATTTTTTCCAGACCGTCAAATGCACCGCCGCAAATAAACAGAATGTTGGAAGTATCGATCTGAATCAGTTCCTGATGCGGATGCTTTCTTCCTCCCTGCGGCGGAACGCTTGCAACCGTTCCTTCGATGATCTTCAAAAGAGCCTGCTGAACGCCTTCTCCGGAAACATCCCGCGTAATCGAAACATTCTCACTCTTCTTCGTAATTTTATCGATCTCATCGATATAGATAATGCCAAACTGTGCGCGCTCGACATCATAATCCGCTGCCTGAATCAGCTTCAGCAGAATATTTTCAACGTCTTCACCGACATACCCTGCTTCGGTAAGCGTCGTCGCGTCCGCAATCGCAAAAGGTACATTAATGATTTTCGCAAGCGTCTGCGCCAGATAGGTCTTTCCGGAACCGGTCGGACCAATCATGATAATATTGCTCTTCTGCAGCTCCACTCCGTCATCATCCTGCGGCGCTGTTACTCTTTTATAATGATTATATACGGAAACCGCAAGGACTTTCTTTGCCTCATCCTGCCCGATCACATAATCATCCAGGAATTTTCGGATTTCAACCGGCTTTAAAAGATTGATCTCCGTCTCTTCCGCTTCCATGCCCTCTTCGTATTCTTCCTCAATAATATCCGCACAGATATCAACGCATTCGTCACAAATATATACGCTCCCCGGCCCGGCAATCATTTTCCGGACCTGATCCTGCGTCTTATTACAAAAAGAACATCTTACCTTGTCGTCAGAATTTCTTCCTGTCATTTTATTAAAACCATGCCTTTCCTGTTCATTCTGGTAAGAGGCAGTCCACCGCCTCCTCTTACTCCGCGGCATCTCCGTGATTGGTTATAACCCGGTCAATCAATCCATACGCGAGCGCTTCCTCCGCAGATTTCCAGTTATCACGTTCCGTATCCGCCGCAATTACTTCATAATCCTGTCCCGTATTTTCGGACAGAATTTTGTTCAGCTTTTCTTTTGTCTGCAAAATATGTTTCGCCGCAATTTCAATTTCCGTTGCCTGTCCCTGTGCCCCGCCAAGCGGCTGGTGAATCATGATCTCCGCATTCGGAAGCGCCATGCGCTTCCCTTTGGCGCCGCCCGCAAGCAGGAACGCGCCCATGCTGGCTGCCATACCGATACATACCGTCGAAACATCACATTTAATAAAACGCATCGTATCATAAATAGCCATACCAGCTGTCACAGAGCCTCCCGGACTGTTGATATAAAGATGAATATCTTTCTCCGGGTCCTCGGACTCCAGAAACAACATCTGCGCAACGACCAGACTGGCCGTCGTTTCGTTTACTTCTTCTCCAAGAAAAATAATTCTTTCCTTTAAAAGTCTTGAATAAATATCATAGGAGCGTTCCCCTTTTGAGGTCTGCTCAATGACATAGGGTACCAATGGCATAATTATTCCTCCAATTCCACCTGATGCAGATATTATATAACGATTCCGCCGCTTCTGCATCTATAAGGCTCACTTTTAAGAAAAACTTAATACAATTTATTTTTCTTTTGCATTTTCCACAACAAAATCCGCTGCCTTTTTCACCGCAAGATCCTGTCTGATATTCTTCATTTCTTTTTCACCGAGCATTTCCTTGACCTTACCCGCATCCATCTGATAAACTTCCGCCATGGTCTGGATTTCTTTCTCAAAATCCTCGTCGGTCACTTCGATCTTCTCGGCTTCTGCGATCGCCTCAAGGACGAGTCTGGACTGAATCCGTTTCTCGGCCTGCGGTCTCACATTTTCAAGCATCTGCTGATAATTCGTACCCGTAAACTGGAAATACTGCTCCATGGAGAGACCCTGCATCGTGATACGCTGTGCAAATTCATCCACCATCTGACGCTGCTGCGTTGCGATCATCGCTTCAGGAATATCCATTTCGGACAGATCCACAACCGCTTCCACAGCCTCGCGCTCTTTGCTTTCCTTTGCCTCTTTGATCTTCTTTTCTTCCAAATTCTTTTTTACGTCCTCTTTATATTCGTTCAATGTTTCAAATTCAGACACTTCGCCCGCAAATTCATCGTCCAGCTCCGGAAGCTCTTTTTCCTTGATCTCTTTTACGGTGCATTTGAAGACAGCGTCCTTCCCTTTCAGTTCTTCCGCCTGATAATCTTCCGGGAATGTAACGTTTACTTCCACTTCCTTACCGATCTCCGCTCCGACTAACTGCTCTTCAAAACCGGGAATAAACGCACCGGAACCGATCGTCAGCGGATAATTTTCTCCTTTGCCGCCTTCAAAAGCAACGCCATCCACAAAGCCTTCGAAGTCGAGCACTGCCATATCGCCGTCCTGAACCGGTCTGTCCTCTACCGTGATATTTCTTGCATTGTTTTCGCGCTCTTTCTCGATCACTTCATTCACTTCCTCATCCGTCACCGCGATGTCCGCTTTTTCAACCTTAACGCCCTTATATTTTCCCAATTTAACTTCCGGCTTCAGTGCAACCTCTGCCGTAAAAATAAACGGTTTTCCGGCCTCGATCTGTGTCACGTCGATTTTCGGAGACGATACGATATCTTCTTCACACTCGTCCAGCGCTTTCTCATAAGCGTCCGGAATCAAAATATTCGCAGCATCTTCATAAAAAACTTCCTTACCATACATTTTTTCAACGATCTGGCGGGGAACCTTACCTTTTCTGAAACCAGGAATGCTGATTTTCCCTTTCTGTTTCTGATATGCGGACTCAATTGCTTTATCCAGCTCGTCAGCGCTTACCTCGATCGTAAGCTTCGCCATGTTCTTTTCTAATTTCTCCACCTGTAAACTCATAAACCGGTCTCCTCCTTCAATTACCTCTGTCTCTATCGCATTCTTAGTCACAGCCATTTAGCAATTATAGCACAACCGGACGAAAAATACTAGCATTTCTTTCCATAAATCACTTTCGAGCTGATTCCCCGCAGCATTCCGATTTTTCCCGACAAAGCGCTGATCTGATCTTCCGGCGCATCCAGCACGATACTGATGATATTCATTTCCTTTCTGCTATAAGGAATCCCCATTCTTCCGATAATATATTCAGCATAATCGTGTAAAATCCGATTCAGACGTTCAACTTCCTCCGTATTTTCCACGATAATACCAAGCAAAGCGACTCTGGTCTCCATATCTGTCCTCTTTTCTTCCTTATTTTAATGCAATAAGCTCTCCCGAAAGCAGCTTTGCATCTTCCTCCCGGTGCGTCGTCACAAGCAGCGTCCTGCCCTCCTGCCGCTCCAGTATAAAAGCGGCCGTTTTCCGACGGTTCTCCTCATCCAGTCCGGTAAAAGGCTCGTCCATTACGACAAATTCCGCCCCCGAAAGCATCGCGCGCAGAACGGCGCAGCGCCTCTTCATCCCGCCGCTCAGTTCTTTGACCGGACTGGTCAGGCACTCCGTCGGCAAAATTTCCACGGCTTCCGACCGGATCTTTTCGACCGCTTTTTCCTTCGCGCGCCTTCCGCATCCCGCTGTACAATGTAACGTCAGCAGCACGTTTGCCGCCACATCATAGTCCCCGCA